>JBARVL010000124.1:0-15952 GCA_049646245.1 Crinalium sp.
CTAATACAGCAGCAAATACTAAAGAAGCGGGTATCCAACGGCGTTGGAGAATCAACCAGTATTGAGTAATTTCATCCATACCAATAATTTAAGAAATGTGAGTGAGGGTTTTTTTTATTAACTATCACTGAAAAATAAACTGTTTCAAAATTTAAATAATAACTTTACCAAATTGAATTTTTTTAGTTAATACGGCGATCAGTCTAAGGCTGGACACTTTGGGCTGTCTATATTCCCCCCCCTGCTCCCCGCTCCCTGCTATTATGGTAGTCCCGTATGTGGTTGGTAGCAGTTAAAACTCAATTACTTTATATTATAAGTTAAATAAAAAATAAACCTACAATATCTTATATAGATGATATCTCCCCAATTAAGCTGGGAAACGGGATTGCAAATACAACTCTGCTAAAATAATTAGAGTAGCGAGTACTGTCACAGTTATGATACCTGCATATAGCCTAGCCCCATATATACATCCTGATGCTGCTATTTTCCATAATTCAGGAGAGCCATTGCGACAGACGCACCCAAAACAGTACTTCCAGCATCTACCATAAAAATTTTAGCACGAAACCAATTCCCGCAGAGAAAGCCCAGTAAAACGGCCGCGAGCAGCCACAAAACAGGTTGATATTACTTTTCGGTAGAAACATATTTTTGACAATAAATCCAACTGCACAGATATGCAAGACTCGTTTTTTGGTCAGACATGGTAATAAGACCGATACCAACCTACAAAGCGTTCAATACCCACATTAATTGGTGTGTTTGGTTTAAAATCTACATCTTTCATCAAATCATTAACATCTGCATAGGTAGCAGGTACATCGCCTAATTGAATAGATAGCAGATTTTTTTCGGCTTTTTTACCCAAGCAATCTTCTAAAACTTCAATAAATCGCATTAATTCAACAGGTTGATGATTACCAATGTTGTAAATTTTATAGGGAGCTTTACTTGTACCAGGATCTGGCGCATCTGCTGACCAATTTGGGTTAGGTTTGGGGATATTATCTATAACTCTAACAACCCCCTCAATGATGTCATCAATATATGTAAAATCGCGGCGCATCTTACCGTAATTAAATACATCAATTGGCTGTCCTGATAAAATTGCTTTTGTAAAGATAAACAACGCCATATCAGGACGACCCCAAGGTCCATAAACTGTAAAGAAACGTAACCCAGTAGTAGGTAAGTTGTACAAATGGCTATAAGTATGAGCCATTAGTTCATTGGCTTTTTTACTGGCAGCATAAAGGCTCACTGGGTGATCTACGTTGTCATGCACGGAAAAGGGCATTTTAGTATTAGCGCCATAAACTGAGCTAGAAGAGGCATATACTAAATGCTTAACTTGTGAGTGGCGACAACCTTCTAAGATGTTTGTAAAACCGACTATGTTGCTGTCTATGTAAGCATGGGGATTTTTTAAAGAGTAGCGAACGCCTGGTTGGGCTGCTAAGTTGACTACGACATCGAAGCTATCTTGTGCAAACAACTGAGCTATGCCTTCCCGACAAGCTAGGTCTAGCTTGTGGAAAATAAAGCCTGATTTTCCCTGTAGTTGAGCTAATCTGTCTTGTTTTAGGGTGACAGGATAGTAATCATTCAGATTATCAAGTCCAATGACCTCATCGCCCCTAGCCAGCAGTCGTTGACTGAGATGAAAACCGATAAAACCAGCAGCACCAGTGACTAAAACTCTGACCACGGCTTTTCCTATAAATATAAAGACTTTAGGAATAATTCACAGGCGATCGCTCTGAGTGGCTAGCTCGTCGCAAATAAACTTCCCCTAGTATAATTGGCAGGACGACAAAAGCTAGACTCAGCCAGATGCCGATGCTACCGAGCGCTGCTAGGGCGCTGGCGATCGCCACAGTAGCACTGATGTATGCGATCGCTACATTTGCATGAGACCACCCCGCTTGTTGTAGTCGCTGGTAGAGATGACTGCGATGGGCTTGAAAAATATTTTCACGCCTAATCAGGCGACGGGTGAGGGTATAAATAGCGTCGCCGATCAGGGGTAGGGTGATGGCTAAAGCTGACCAAGCGCGGACGGGATCGTTGCCGTTGTTGAGGAGGGCGATCGCTACTGTAGCACCTAAAACGGTACTACCAGCATCTCCCATAAAAATTTTTGCAGGCGACCAGTTCCAGTATAAGAAACCTAACAGGGCAGCAACAAGCAGCCACAGCAAAGGTAAATTGAACCAAAAGGCTAGAAACGACAATTGCACAGCAGTAACACCAGCAACAAGACCATCTAGCCCATCCATAAAGTTGTAAAAGTTAATTAAAGCTGTCATACCAATTACGGTAAGTAAGATGGCAAGGATTTCACCAACTATACCGAATTGAGCCAACCAGGGTTGGGGAAATGAGCCAAAGTAGAAAACGGCAATGCTAGCAGCTAACAATTGTATCAGGTAGCGAACGGATGCGGGAACACCACCGCGATCGTCAATAATGCCAACAACTGTTAAGGGAATTAGTACCAACCATAATGGGATGATGGGAATTGCTGATTGGACAAATATTTCTGTCGATAGGTTTTGAGGGAATCCAAATACGGTTTTGATTAAGCGCGTATAAGCAAAAATGGTACTGGTGATGCCAAAGGCAAGAATGAAACCGAGTCCGCCGCCTCTAGGTGTAGGTTGGGTATGGGAACTGCGTTCGTTAGGAATATCTAGTAGCTGTTGACTAAATCGTTGTTTAATTATGCCAACAGTAAACAAACTAATCACAAAGCTAGCTAACGACAGAATTAATAATGCAATCATGGACGCAGCGTTTGAAAAAGACCCTGTTCTATCGTAAAGGGTGGTTGCCAATTAAGAGTATTTTGTATATGGTTGCTGTCAATAAATAAAGAACCAAGCAGACGGTCAACTGTGGCAGTATTTAAAGGTAAGGGTTTTTTAGTGAGGTATTCTAATTTGTCGCCTAAATAACCTGTAAATTTAAGTAAACTGGTGGGAACTGGTAGTAGGTTGCAAGGTTTCTGGATTTGTAATGCTATTTTACTTACCAATTCTGGGGTGGAAACGTCTTCACCATCACTGACGAGAAAAATTTGGTTAGCAGCTTGGGGATGAGTAAGACAAGTTGCGATCGCATCTACTAAGTTACCCACAAAAATAAAACTGCGGCGATTTTTAACCCTGGCAAAAGGTAGCGGGAAGCCCCTGTTTACCAGCTTGATCAGGCGTTCCATGTTGCCTGGGTTCCCAGAACCATAAACTAACGTGGGACGCAGAATTGTCCAGGTCATGTTGCTTTGCTTGGCAAGGCTGATTAGGGCTTGTTCTGCTTGAAGTTTGCTGCGTCCATAGGGAGTATCTGGTTGGCAGGGGGAGTTTTCAGTGAGGGGGCGATCGCTCAGGGTAGTCATGGCACCGATAGAGCTGATGAAGACAAAGTGCTTGACGCCTGCTTGAATTGCTTGTTTGACTAGGTTAGCGGTGCCTTCGGTGTTTACCTTAAAAAATTCTGCTTCAGGGTTGGATGCTTTGTCTTGTAGGATGTGGGCACGGGCTGCTAGATGGATCAATATATCAATATCTTTGAGAGCATGATGCCAGCTAGTGCTGCTGTTAATATCACCAATACTTACTGGAGTAACATCAGTAGGGATCTGGTTTGAATTACTACGAATAGCTGCACTGATACACCACCCATGTTTAATTAGTAAGGGCATTAGGTGGCTAGCAATGAAGCCTGTAGCGCCAGTTATCAAAATAGATTTCATAGAAGCTTGCGAAACTTGGGGATTAAAACTATGGTATGGACGTGACAGCACAACCAATGTATGATAATACTACCAACATTAAGTGAATGTTAGACCAACATGGCTAGACCAGTACATCAACGCATTTTAGGGAAATTATTTCCTAAATCTAAATTTGGGCAAACCTGGTATAAACAAGGAGACTTTATTACCTTCAAAACAGAAGGTTTTGTTGCGGCTCCGTCTATTCCTGCATTAATGGCTCGTAACTTTTACGAGGTCAAGTATTTAAGAAGAATTTTTAAAAAAATACAAACTTATGATATTAAACTATTAAAATCTTTAGAGATCGGATGTGGCTATGGTCGTCTTTCGCCTTTTATCGCAGAGTTTTTTGAAGAACACTATGCAGTTGACATCAATAAATCTGCCCTAGATACTGCACGCTCTCTTTATCCAAGTATTAATTTTTCTAGTACTACTTCGATTAATTTTATTGAAGCAAGTGCAACCGAGTTGCCTTTCCAGTCACAAACTTTTGATTGCATTATTACCTGGACGGTTTTGCAGCATATACTTCCTCCACAAATTGATTCCGCCATAGCTGAAATCAATAGAGTTGTGAAAGAAAAAGGTTTTATTATTTTATGCGAAACTACACCAGATCCTGAGAAGGTAAATCGCTCTGCTCATACCGATCACCGATTAGAAGAATTTTATGTCAAGTCATTTCCAAGTAAATCCTTGATTCTCTCTACTTATTTAAATGAGATTGATCGTGTCGAAAGTATAGCCATGCCGGGAAGACTAATGGTGTTTGCCCCAAAATGTACTTCAGAAAATTTTAATTATGAGGGCGACCTAATAAAATAATTTACTGAACTTCGTTGAACATATCTGAACAATACTCTCTAATATAAGGTATGTTCAGTGTTGTGATTATTGATGTTTAAAACGCCAAGTGAAACCGCATCCAAGTTTGGGGTGTGTCTTCATACACTGAGACGCTGGGAAAAATCCGGGTTAATCAAGGCGATCAGAACACCGCGACTGTCAAAGGCGATATGACATTACGAGCTACCAAGGCTTACGGCTCTTCCGTACTTAGTGTGCTAATAACTTAAATTTATACTCAAAACTTGGCTAAGTAAGGCTTTGACATGATTGACAAGCTTATTTGCCCTATGGCAACTTGCGTTCTTTGGCGCAAGCGCCTTCAACTCCCAGGCAGCTAGGGTGTAAAGCACCAAAAAACTAATAATTTGGCACACTAAGTACGGAAGAACCACAAAATGTCTGGGATATGATGGAATTCGTTGATATCTTTATTACAAGTTTAAAATAACAGCTTTTCATACTCCTCAATGGCACGCTTAAATGTATATTTTTTTTCATAGAGTTGATGTGCCCTTTCACCCATAGCCTTCACTCTCCAAGGATCAGTAGCTAACTCATTGAGTATATTCGCAAGTTGCTCAGGTTGATTAGGAGGGCAATTGACCCCACAATTGTAGGTAGTAATAAGTTGATCAATATAGGAGTTGGGAGAAGATATAGAAACTATCGCTCGACCAGATGCCAGCATGCCATAAAGTTTGCAGGGGGCTATAATTTTATCAGCCCCTTCAATAAGGCTCACTAGAGAAACATCACAGGCTGTTAGTGATACTGATATTAATTCTCTAGGCTGGAAAGGCAAAAGCAAGATGTTTTTTAGCTGATTCTCTTGCACATAATGCTCTAATATTTTTTGCTTGGGACCATCTCCAATGAAGGCAAACTGGATGGGGCGATCGCTGAGTAATTTTGCAGACTTGGCAATACTCTCTATATCATGCAGTCTGCCTAAATTACCTGAATAAAGTACCGTGAAAGTGTTAGTAAGATTATGTTGTATGGCAAAGTCATTGTTCTGTTTTTCACAAGGATAAATATCGGCGATTGACCAGTTTTCTATAACTTTTATATTTTGTTTATCTTTCAAAATAGAAAATTTCTGCTCTAAAAATTCTTTCATAGAACTACTGAGTACAACCGTGTGCTGGGAATATCGACAAGTAATATAAGTCAGGTATCTAAAAAAATACTCTGAAAAACTATCAGGTTTGATAATATCGCTCAGGACAGCAGATTCCGGAAAAATATCTTGTATGAGGAAGTAAAACTTTCCCCTTTTCAACAGCCTGAAGCACAAACCCAAAACGCCTACATATGGAGGATTAGAAGCGATAAGTAGAGGAGTCGTCCCAGAAAGCTGGAAGGTTATTTGTATAAAACTACTGGCTATAAAAAATAAGGAGTTAATTGCTTTGCGGAGAATACTATGACTATGCAAGTTAAAAGAAGGTGATTTCGGCACAACCACTTGATTAAAAGAATCGGCTGAAACAAAAGTTTTTGAGTAACCACTAGTGATCACTTTAACCTCATATCCCCTATCTATCAGCCCCCGGACTAAATCGGTCATCAATTGACCAGTAGAGGTAGAACTAGGGTAAAAATATTGCGTTATAATTGCAAGTTTTTGCATGACGATATTCAAATAACAAAAGTTAGTCGGCGTTTAAAACCTTAATACAATCAGGAATTAAGGATTTCATATTTTGATATCAAATTATTTAATTTATCTCTAAAGTAGCTTTCTGTAAAATTTTCCTTAAAACATTTATGTGCTTTCTGTCCCATTTCTTTATGAATTGATACTGGTTTTTGTAAAAATAGATCTAATCCTTTGATTAGATCACTTTGGAATTTAATATTTATAACATCAGATCCACCTGCTTCTTGAAGAATAGGATAAATATCAACTCCATCGGAAATAATAATCGGCATACCCACAGCAGCAGCTTCAACCACAGAACGACCAAAATTCTCTCTATGGCTTAGACAAATAAAGGCATCAGCAGCAGCCAAAAACTTCCACTTATCTAGCCCATAAACGGGAGGATAATACTGAATATACTGACCATCACAAAGATTTTTGATATCTCTCGCTAAATTATCCTCTTCTGGAGGACCTACTATTAATAATCTCCAATCTTTAGGCTGTAATTGCTTAAAAGCAAGGGCTGTTTCTAAAGGACGCTTCATATGATTAAGACGACCTATAAATATCAGCACTCGCTGTTCTGATGGTATATCTAAGCGATTTCTGATTTCATTCCTCCAGACCGAAATTTCATCAAGGTTAGGCGTATTTACACTCCAATGGCATATTTCAACATTATTACCATCCAAATATTTACTTGCCTTTTGTGATTCTATTAGCGTAGAACATATAACAGCAGTTGAATCCTGAATGATTTTATTTCCAACAAGAGACATCCACAAGTTCTTTCGTAAAGCTCTATAAGAAAAAACGTAAGGATCTAAAGTGCCATGAGGTACAAAAACATACGGTATCTTTTTCTTTTTTGCTAACCAATAACCCGCGATTGCATGAAGATGAAAAAGTGAATGAATAATTACGAGATTTACATCTAAACTTTCCAGATGTGACATTAAATCAAAAAAGTTTTTCGGAAGCAGGTTGCCTTTGAATCCTCCAGCGCCAAAAAGCTCAATTTGGTAGTCTCCTTCTGTCTTTCCCCGTAGTTGCGAAGGCACAATTTCAACTATTTTACTATTCAATATTTTCTTGAATGCTCCCTGAGTAACGTATATTCCACCTAGGCTGGGGTGTTGTGGAAGCGTAAACTGTAAAATGGTCATGCTTATAGATATCCTCTTGAGTGACGTTCAAAAAATACTGTAGCTATGTTGCTGAAGATAGAACTCTAAGCTGGTAAGCGACCAATAGCATCGATAATCTGGTGACACCGTCGCTCAAAATTCTCATATGAGAAGTATTGCAACCCTTCCGGCACTATACCTTTGGGTCGTTGCAGGGCTTCTAGAATACCCGCCTTAACTTCCTCTGGATCGTCAGGATTGACCACGATACCTAATTTCCCATCTAGCACGGCCTCGCGGCTGCCATCAACCTTACTGGCAACCACTGGAATCCCGCAAGCCATTGCCTCTAAGAAGACTATACCGAATCCTTCCCCTTTGCTGGGCATAACGTAGGCATCTGCCAGACGGTAATGGTCAGCTTTTTCTGCTTCAGATATGAAACCTGTAAACACAACTTGCCTCTCAATACCTAAAGACTTTACCTTCGCTTCTAGTCGCTGACGGTCTCCCCCTTCACCCACAATTAAGTAAGCTACATTGGGAATTTCCTGATTAAGAGTGGGTAATAGTTCCAGCACTTCATCAAACCCCTTGTAACGCTCTCTGGAGTCTAGACGCCCCAGGGTCATTAAAACAGTTTTACCGTCTAAGTGATAGCGATCCTGTAGCGTCGATTTTTTTGCCTCTGGTCTATAATGATCGATATTAACAGTATTGGGTAGTATAAATTCGGGAATGCAATCTAACTTTGCCCAATCCAAAAACCTTTGTTTTGTAAGTTCGCTAACTGAAATAATACCGTCTATTTTATTGACACAATTATTAGCCAAGCAATTAGGTGAGGGCTGCCAGGCATCAATGCCATGAACTACCAATAAAATGGGCGATCGCACCCAAAGACGGATCATGTAGGCAAGAGGCAACAAGTTAAGATGACCGCAAACAATCAAGTCAAACCTGGGATTGCTGTAAACAGTCTGCCAAGTTCGAGCCAAATAATTTAGTTTTCCATTCAAGCCTGTTGTGATATAGGTTAATTTGCTCGGAAGTGTGTCGAGAGGATCTACAACGCGACGGGGAATGGCGACGACTTCTGTACAGTGTGGATGTGTGCATAATGCCGTCAGAAAGTCCTGATTGAACTTTGCAATACCCCCACGACCACCAAAGGCATCTATAGTTAAAACTAATATTCTCATTATTGGAGCTTACAAAAATCAAAGGGTGGTGAATATCATAGAGCGGCTGAATAGAATTCTCACATTGAAAGTTAGCTTTAGTACGTCACTTATGGTATCGCTTAGGTTCGTTACTAAGCATTCTAATCATATAAATCAAAAAACTAATCAATATAGTATCTCTTAAAAATTGATAAAAAATTAAATTGACCGTACCTAGTACAGAAAACGCATAAATTCGCAACCCACCATAGCTTAGAGATATATTTAAAATTAGCTTTAGCATATCGTCTTTTAATTTGTAAATTAAATTACCTATTGTAGTTAATAATGTAGAAAGCAAGACTGATGATATAAAAACTGCCATATAACCTCCACGTTCAAAACAATCAGCCATAAAAGTAATGGGTTTTACAGTAAATTCATTAACGTATACACCATAATTATCCCTTAGTCTTTCACCACCATCGTCTAAGGGAACCTTGTCACCAGTTATAAATTTTGGAATAAAAATATTTCCGATCCGCTCAAAATTTTCAAACCCAATATATTGATGATTTTCTGCCACATTATCAATGACCAATTGACCTGTAGGCTCTGTCATACGAGTGAAAAGTGTAAAGAATGGATTTTCCTCATCGTCTGTTGCGCTTGCCTCTAACTGTCCAGTACCAGCTTGAAAAAATAGTTGAAGCCGAGTATTAAAATCAGCATTTTGGAAATCTTCGTTTCCTCTAATAATACCTATCACGACAATGAACGCTAAAACCAATGGCAGAGATCCTAAAACTAATAACCTAATACTCTTAAATTCCACCTTTGAATACAAACTTCCTGCTATAAAGTAAATTATTATACGTAAAGACAATTCACGTCCTCCAGTCATGCTGATAATAATTGCACAAATTAATAAAATAGATATATAAGTGATATTTGCTTTAGACAATAATGGTGGATACAAACGAGTTCCTATAACGAAAAAGAAAACGTATTGTAAGATACTGAGAGCTGTTAAAAAATATAGTGGTGAACTTGGCGGTAAAGTAACGCCTATCTCAGTACGAATAGTGAGATAACCACTAGCATAATTAGCAATTAAGAAAAAAAAGAAAATTATACCTGTTAGCGGAACCGCTTTTCTAGCCAAGTTTTCTGGTAAAGGAGACAATATTACTGGGGCTTTTTTCTTACTTAAGGGTAAAGCTATTAGGCTTCCCCACAAACTTCCCCATGTCACTAAATTAATCAAAATCATTGTGGTGATGGTGTGTTCACCAATTTCGTATCCAAAAGGAGCAAGAATATAGACGCAGCCTAGGAAACCAATTACCCAACAAATAACTTGACCTAGTGAATAAGTTATAGATAGTAAGCGGGATTCAATAGTATTATCTAATAAAGCCAAACGCATGAGAAGAATCAGTGGGACAATAGCCAGCACTCCTAGAGCGAGTTCAATAAGGTTTAAAGCTAGGCAAACGCTAAGCGATAAACAAAGCACCATTAAAAATGTTTTATTTGTCTTCATTAACAACCTAGTGATTACAATAATTTCAATTTTTCTGATATTTTTTAAGGAAATAACTACATATTAAAACTTTAATTATTGATGAAAATATCATTGCTATCAAAATTCCTAATTCTGAAAGTTGCCAGCCAAGAAGTAAAACCAATCCTACCCGAAGTATCGGTTCTAGAGTTTGAGTGGCTAAATAAGCATTTTGCAGACCTGAAAGTTGAAGTGCAAAGTGAAACTGTGTGGCAACGGCTTTAGATACGACAATTCCAGCAATCCAGGGTATCATCCACTCCCCACCTTCAAAGCTCTTACCTAACACTGATCCTAGTAAGTAGCTCCCTATCATCATTCCACCTATCACTAGCCCTGCTAACATACAGAGCATTGTAAGTACAGTTTTGAGAAGGTAACGGTATACTACGGAGGACTGCGTCCAATCCAGGCGGGCTGTGCTGCCGCTGCTAAGGGCATTAGATACCAGTCCAACAGGCTGCATAAGACCAGTAATACCTACATAGTAGCCTAAAGCTGCTAGGGAGCTAAAAATTGAGAAAGCCCAGGTATCAGCATTTAGACTCACGACCTCGAAGGCGTTAGGTAAGAATGCCCGTACTAGGGGTGAAAAAGGTGCTTTTTCTGCAAGGGTAAGACCACTAAAAATTTGTGTGGTTTTGAACAAGCCGACCACAAGGGATATTACCCAAATAGCAACGTAGATGAAGACCAATGAAGAGACTGATAGCCAACCCAAAAATACCAAGCCAAGCACTAATACAATGTAACTACCCTGATAAGCTAGCCGCATTGAGTATTGACCATCAATACTTCCTGCAGCCACATAAATTGCAGAGAGACATCCTGACAGCATAACTACAGGAAAGCTCAAGGAATAGACGGCGCTCACTAGACGGCTTGGGAAAGTAAGTTGAGTATAAGCTAGGCTAGCAACTATTCCGACAGGGATGAAAATCAGCGATAGCCAGAAAGTGTAATATATAGTCCTACGCCACGCCTCGTTAGAGGATATCAGCTTGGAAGCAATCATTCCTCTGACTAATCGCTCCCACTGGCAAGTTCCTAGTGTAATAACTGTGAAGGGAACTAAGATAACCAAAGCAAACAATCCTCGCTCTTCTGCTCCCAGAGTGCGATTAACCAAAATAGATGCCGGAAAAGAGAGGGCTGTTAACAAAAGTTCCCAACCTAAGCTACGGGATGCTCCAGGAGTAACTTTATCAAGTATTTTAATCAGTCGCTTGAATAAATTAATCAATTTGCATAACCTTTATTTTCCTACATAGACAATAACGTAGCCAGCTTTATAAAGCTATTATTTTTAGTTTGGTTTAATCAGGCGTACCCAATTAGCTTTTATTAATAAATCATCTACTGTACACTGCTCTTTTAGTTTGTTTACTATGTCAAAAAAACTTTCAGGAAATTCGGCTTTGAATGCTAAAGACCTGGGACTTATACCAAGTATCAAGCTTTCAATTAAGAAGCCAGCCTCTTGAAATAAATCACAATAATCTTTCGTTGTCAGTTTAGAAAACAAATCAATTTCTACATAACGTCCACCACTTTGAAAATCTTCGTTCACTTGGCGAAAATTATAAAAATATTGTTGGTAGTCTTCCTGACTTAGTAATATATGATTAAAAGCATTTTTTAGACCTCCTCTACCAGAAAAATGATCGCCACCAGCACAAAACCATAAGGGATCGTAGGCTGCATAGAGTGTGCCTCCTGGCTTCAATATGCGGAATGATTCCTCTAGCACTGACCTTAAATCTTTACAGTGTTCAAACACATTATCTGAAGCACATAAATCAACTGATGCGTCTGCTAAAAAGGAATGATCTTCTAGAGAAGACTGACGAAACTCGACACTGACACCAAGGGAATTGGCACAATAGATAGCTATCTGATCCCATGATTCTTTGAATTCAAATAGGTCTGTTGCAATAATCTTTTTGGGTCTTAATCGCGCCCAAGAGAGAACGTCCCAACCTGTTCCAGTTCCTTGAACTAGCACAGTTGCTTCTCTGATGTTGCAGAAAGCCGACCCCCAAAGACGGCAAGTTTTCAAAGGCATTCCACGTCCTGGAAGTACAAGTGAAGGGTTAAGAGTTTTGAGAGTTTTTAATGAAAGATAACGACGGGCATATACTGAAAGTAGAGGACGACCGAAAAAATAAATTAGACGCTTAAACCAACTGGCTTGGTGTCGCCTATCTTCTTCAAACCATGAGTTTTGATAATACTCTGTCATATCTTTATGCAACAGTGGTTTCGTCACTTAATCAGCTTTGTTTCACAGTGGTAGAGCAACTTTTGAGTAAATTCCTGTCGAACCTCCACACCTGGAATTTCAGCATATTTTTGCCCTCTCATAAGATAATATTTTTTTACCTAGATTTAGGATTTTTAAACCACCATAACTTCTTTCAAAGCTCTGGACAATCTTTCATGCAAGCTGTATCCAGATTTGATGCACCGCTGATAACCAGCTTCAGCAATTTTTATTCGTTCTGATTCATTTTTTAAATAAAAATTGATTTTATCAGCGCATTCTTCATCCGAGCCAAAGAATTCAGCTTCTTTACCTTCCTCATATATTTCTAGATGTTTTGTCGATCTTTGAGCCAAGAAAAACCCTTTGCAAGCAGGAATTTCAAAGGTACGTAAGGTAAACTCATCGCGATTTTCAACTGAAAGAAAGCCGAGAGATATCTTACTATGCCAAATAGTGGATACGTAATCTTGAGCCAATACTGGTGGATGAAATAACGAGCTTTTTAAAAAGAATACTGGGGTTTTATACCAGCCAGATCCATAAACCTTTACAGGAATTTGGTGTTTAAATATCAAGCTATAAATATCCTGAATTCTTTGAGATCTAGCGTAGCCTACAAAAACAACATCATGTTTATACTCCGACACACAGCGACGACGAGGCATAGGATGGAAAATCCCAGGATAAAACCCAGGCATATATAAACATACTCTCTGCGCTCCGCGATCGGTAAATTCTTTAACATTGAACTCTCGCCAGACAAAATGTATATCGTAGAAAGGAATTGCATCAATAAAATTTTTCCATACTGGAAGCTCAGCGACGCTTAATCCAAATGGATCGTCTTCCTGAAAGCAAACAAAAGTACAACCTGGTAGAATACGTTTCGCCTTTTCCAGTGTTTCAGGCAATAATAACAATGCTTTTTCAATCCAAGCTATTTCTGGCTTTGCTTCCTGAATAGCTAAAATAAAATTTTTGTTAAATTGTTCAATTTTTTTCGGATTAAATAAATAATGCTTTGTAATATGTTTTACTATAGTTATGCTTAATGATGGTTTATCATAGTAATCATCCTGAGCAAACTCAATGACGGTGTGACCAAGCTCTCTGAATGTTTGAGCGCGTTGCCACGAAGTCATCCATTGAGCGATCAATGGTCCGCAAAAGAAAATTTTCATGTAACTCTCCTACTTTACTTTAAGGTTAATAAATAAATTTAGGACGTAGGTTTCTTAATACCATCCACAATTAAAGAATTCATCCTGATAATGTAGTTGAGGCTAAACACCATTTCTGGATCAACGCATTGTTCATAGGCTTGTTTCTCAGATACGGGATCGGTACATATATGCTGACCAGACTTGTCACAGTAATATAACGGGAGTGGATGGAAACCCGTTACCCTGAGAGCTTCTGTGAGGTTGTACACAGACCACCTTGTCTTATGCTTGGAAGGATGATTCCAAGCTAGTTTAACGTCTGGGTAACCTACAGGTTCAGGTGGTGCGTAAGCCCTTAAGTCTGCGTCAGGAACACAAGTTCTAATGACTCCACCTGGTTTCAAAATTCTCTGACACTCTTGCAGTAAAGATAGTGCCTCATCAAAAAATAAGTGCTCAAAAAAATGCTCGGAGAAAATATAGCTAAGTGAATTATCATCAAATGGCAGCCTGTCCCCTTTCTGATAATAAAATTCTTTAAAGTTGGTGTAGTTGTAATCTTCCCTTCTTGCTAATTTTTTGTAATCAATTAAATCTAAAAATTTCAATAAACCCTTATGTAATATAAATTTTATGCCCTTGCCTTTCACCACCTGAACTATATAAGAAATAGACACTCTGTCTAAAGACAAAGGATCGTGTTCTAAATCACCCAAATGTGTCCATGTTTCATCTAAAAAAATTTCTAAAACCTTGGGCGGGAAATTTTCAAGACGTGATGTACCAAGTTGTAATCTCATAACCATATTGATGTCATTCCTTTGCTAGTAACCTCTAATGTAAGCAATACTATTTTTTGTTTTTTCGGTTATAACCACAAGCGATCTGGTAATTATCCATATTTAATGTCAACTCTCTTTCACTTTATCGCGACTGTAGTAAAATTCTGGCTAAAAATACATTCCTTTGCCCCCCGACCGGTTTCTACTGCTAAATAAAATCTTAAGATTCCGCGAATAAGTTTCCAAAGCACCCACCTCACCGCACTTTTGAATCCCGAAACAGGAAGGACATCCTCAAAACACTCAACTTGCTGAAAACCGGAAGCCTTCAGTAACTGAGTTATTGATGTACGAGTAAAAGCTAATTCATGTGTAAAATCCCCAAAAAGTATTCTGCCACAAAAAATTGATTCTCCATTTGGGGCATGAATAATCCATCGACCACCAGTTTTTAGTACACGCAGCACCTCGTCAACAAATGATACTAGCTCTTCCTTGAAAAAATGTTCAATCACATCGTAACTGATAACCACATCCAGTGATTCTTTTTCCAAACAATTAAGAGTGTCCATCAAATCTCCCTCTTGAACATTTTCAATGCCAAGTCTTTTTGCTTCTGCTACTTGCTCAGGCGATCGGTCTACACCAATTATATTGAAGTAGCCTAGTTTACGTGCAAAATAAATTAAAGCACCATGACCACACCCCAAATCCACAATTTTAGCTTCGTGATTAGCTGGAAAATAGTTATAAATTAGCGGGTTTAGACGGGATTCACGGACTTTAAATTCTTCTACGCTTTTAGGAGCAAGTGATTCTTGACGAGCATGAACGTAATATTGGTAAATACGCTGGCGATAGTCAGTCATTGAGTATTAGCCCCTCTACAAAATAAATAGTAGTTGCCATTGCTTTGAGTCACCCCATTAACTACCATGCCCAAAACAGTCTGACATGATTGCTCCAAAAGCTTTTTATTTCTAGGATTATACCTACTCAAGACATACGACCTCGTACTGAATTAGATTTTGCATCAGCAACAGTCTCCTCCGTCTTGCTTCTGTAGTAGTAGTAGTTACCTCTGCTTTTGTAGTTTTCCCATAAACGTTAAGGGGGTTCGGTTCGTCTCCTTCAACGTAAGGAGTAGTTTTACTGCCATCAAAATACATAATCTGTCGAGTATTGAATTAATGCGGCTTTGCACCTTGCAGCCTCTTCAGCCAGAATTCCCGGTGCGGTGCCATTAATCGCCATTGCCAACTCCGGCTCACTTTCAGCTTTGTCAACAAAACCTCGTTCATCTCCAAAAACCTTTGGCTCAAAAGCTAACACTCTCGGCAAAGGCATCTCTATAACCTTCATAAATATTTTCCTCCTGATCAACTAAGTTCAACAAATACTGACCATAACCATTTTTTGACATTTCGCTACCTAAACAAATTACTTGTTCAGATGAAATGTATCCCATCCGGAAGGCTACTTCTTCTATACAAGCAATTTTTAGTCCTTGTCGCTGTTCGATGGTTTCTACAAATACGGAGGCTTGCAAGAGGCTTTCATGGGTGCCAGTGTCTAACCAGGCTACGCCTCGACTTAACTT
>JBARVL010000125.1:0-6379 GCA_049646245.1 Crinalium sp.
CAAGCTTTGATTGATTTAGCGGACTATGTTTTGCGCCGTATTTACTAAAATAAACCCAGATATGATATTAGGAGCGCATATTTAAAAAATCAGTGAGGAATTAGCTATTAGTACAAGCTAATTCAATCTCTAACCCCACCCCTTAACTTTCTCCGGTGTTGACACCGGAGGGAGGATAATTGGCAAACTATATGACACAAGAACTAATAGATTTAAAAAATAGCATTTTAGAGGGAAGATACGCAGATGCTTTGGTAATTGTAGATGAGTTAGAGGGAATGAGTAGACAAGCGATCCTGCGTAATATTGAATCTTTTTTACTCAGACTGTTGATTCATTTAATTAAAAATCAAGTTGAAAAAAGATTAACAAATTCTTGGGTAGCTTCAATTTCAGATTCAATCCGACAGATTAAAAAACTTAATTTGCAAGATAATAAGACAAATTATTATATTAAGCTAGACGAATGGGAAGCTTTGATTGAAGATGAATTTGAGGCGGCGATTGATGCTGCAAGTGTAGAAGCGTATGATGGCGACTACACTCCGTTTCAGTTGTTAGAAATGGTGGATAAAACACAAGTAATAATTACGGCTCAAAAATTGCTGAATTTGACTTATGAGTATTCGGCAAAGACGTTGCCGACAATTATTAAACAATGTATAGAGGAGTTGCCTGGTGGGGAAGAGTGGAAACAGGGGAGGTATAAATAAGGGAAAAATTGGCAACTGATTTTGTAGCGGATATAGCGGATGAGTTATCAGTAATCATCCGCTATATCTTCTGCGTCGGTTCGTGAAAACTTTAAGTTGTGTACTCGGCGTTGATTTTTACATAGTCATAACTTAAGTCACATCCCCAAGCAATACCCGAAGCGGAACCGTTACCGATGCTGACGGAGATTGAAACAGTATCATCTTTCAGGTATTCACCTGCTGCTTTGGCTTTGAGATAGGCGCTGGCGGCGGGACGATCAAAGGGTAGGGGTTGACCATTTTCCATTAATAAGAAATCTCCTAGTTGAATGCGGAGATTTTCTTGATCGAAGGGTATTCCAGCACGTCCTGCTGCTGCTGCAATTCGTCCCCAGTTGGGATCGCGTCCAAAAATTGCTGATTTAACTAGGGATGAACCGACGATTGTTTTTGCTATTTGACGGGCTGCTTTTTCGTCTGATGCGCCTGTAACTTCTACTTCAATTAAACAGGTAGCGCCTTCACCGTCACGGGCGATCGCTTTGGCTAAATGTTGGCATACTGCTGTTAACATTGCTTCCAGTTTTTCGGCTTCTGCGCCCATTTCGGTGATGGCTGGAGTGCGTGACTCACCGTTAGCTAAAGCTATTAAGGAATCATTGGTGCTAGTATCGCCATCTACGGTGATTTGGTTGAAACTGCGGTCTGCTGCCCTGCTTAACATTTGCTGCCATAGGGAGGTAGAAACAGCCGCATCGCAGGTAACAAAGGCTAACATGGTTGCCATATTAGGATGAATCATGCCTGAGCCTTTAGAGATGCCCCCGATGCGTACAGGGCGATCGTGAATGGTAGTTTCTAAGGCTATGGATTTAGTTACTAAATCAGTGGTAATGATGGCTTGGGCGGCGGCATCGCCTCCTGTGGGAGAAAGCGCATTAACAAGTTGAGGAATGCCAGATTTGAGGGCATCCATGCGAATTCTTTGACCAATGACACCTGTGGAGGCTAGTAAAACTGATTCAGAAGGAATGTTGAGTGTTTGCGCTACCAACATGGCAGATTCGATGGCATCTATCCAACCTTGGGAACCTGTGGCGGCGTTGGCTTGTCCTGCGTTGCAGAGGATGGCACGGGCGCTATGTTTAGATTGGAGGCGTTGACGGCAATAGTCTACACAGGCGGCGCGGACATGACTGGTGGTGAAGACTCCTGCTGCGATCGCTTCTACATCTGAGAAAATTAAAGCTAAATCTGGAAGCCCTGAAGGTTTAAGTCCGGCGGTAATTCCAGCCGCTTTATATCCTTTGGGTGCTGTCACTGAGCCTGGTATTTCTTGCCAATCAGACATTGTTACTCCTGTCGTCCGCTTGTTTGAGTTGTGATTATATCAAGTTAATTCTTACTTGTTAATAAATAAGTTATATTTATTTTTATTGTTTTTGAGCTATGTAAGAGATTTATCGTGCTGATAGGATTTTTTTTTTAACGCAAAGGGCGCAAAGGTTTCGCAAAGGGCGCAAAGGGGGGATTTTTTTGAAAACTAAGGTGTAATTAATTATAGTTTTAATATTTTACTGAAAGAGTGGATTTAATTGGCTAAACAACGGTTGGATATATTGTTAGTAGAAAGAAATTTATGTGCTTCTCGGCAGCAAGCGCAACGATTAATTCAAGCGGGAGAAGTTCGGGTAAATGAGCAAGTTATTGATAAGCCTGGAACTGATGTTGATATCTTGTCAAATATTCAGGTTAAGGAGCGATCGCGCTTTGTTTCTAGAGGTGGTGAGAAGTTAGCTAAAGCGTTAGAATTATTTGCTATTTCTGTAGAAGGACGCATTTGTTTAGATGGTGGAATTTCTACTGGCGGTTTTACTGACTGTTTATTACAAGCTGGCGCAAGTAAAGTTTATGGTGTTGATGTTGGTTACGGACAAGTTGATTGGCGTTTGCGAAATGATCCGCGAGTAGTGTTAAGAGAAAGAACTAATTTTCGCTATCTTAAATTATCTGATTTATATGGTGAGGGTGATATTATTCCTGATTTGGGTGTGGTAGATGTATCGTTTATTTCTTTAACAAAAGTTTTACCTGCTTTGTGGGAATTACTGCAAGCCCCGCGTGAGGCAGTTTTGTTGGTTAAGCCACAATTTGAAGTGGGAAAAGCGCGGGTGGGGAAGAAAGGTGTGGTAAGAGATCCTAAAGATCATGCAGATGCGATCGCACAAGTTTTACAAACGGCGCAACAATTAGGATGGCAATATCGCGGTTTAAGTTGGTCGCCAATTACTGGTCCTGCTGGTAATATTGAATATTTATTATGGCTGAGTATGGATAGTGAAATACTACAGCCTGATTTAGAGATAATTCAACAAGTTACTAATCAGGCTTGTCAGGAATTAAAGAAGTGATCAAATTTTTTTGACCGCAGATAAACGCAGATAAACGCAGATGTTTTTCAATAAAAGCTGAATGCTGACGGCTATAAGTTGATTTTTTGTTGCAATTCTTGTCGTAAGCGATAAAGGATAGTATTTGATTCTACTTGGCTAAGAATTTCTGTAATTACGGTATTTGCTCCTAATTGTCCCCAAGTAGCGCCTTGTTCTAAATAAGCTTTTGCTGCTTTTCCAACTGCATAAGCACCATAACCAGCAATACCGCCTTGTGCGATCGCAATACTTCCATAAGTAAAAATATTACTCGGATTCTCGCCTGTTGTAAGTGCAGATGCGCTTTTACCTATTCCTAAAAACAAGCTACTACCTAATTCACCTAATAGTAACCCTCCCCCACTGAATAAAATTGTTTTCAACAATTTTCCGGCTTCATATCCAGTAATTGGCAGATTATATAATTTAGCTAGGGAGCGAATTAATGCTAAATCTGTAATAGTTCCCCCTATAACATCTAAAACTGCAATGGGATTTAGGGCAACGGCTAATGCTTTATATTGGGCATAGCGCCAGATTAATTCTTCTGCTTCAGCCGAAAGTACGTCTACTGTTTTACTAGCAATATTAGCTTCAGCTTCTCTAGCTTGTACTAAAGCATTTAGTGCTAGGAGCGATCGACCTTCTTTATTAAGTAAGTTTAAAATTTTTTGTCTTAAATCATCTATCTGAGGTTCAGGTTTTTCCCATTCGTAAGTAACACGCCCATCTTGCCATTCTACCCGCACTTCCATCGGTGCAGGTTCAGCCGCTACCATCACAATTTCATCTTTAGATAATAATTGTTCAAGGCGTTTTCCAGTAGTAGTATTAACCCCAAGATTTTGTAGTTGTTGGTAAATTGTTTGTCGATCTTGTTCTGGATAAAGATCTATCTTATTAAATACTAAAATTAACGGTTTTTGTGATTGTCGTAATTCACACAACGCCTGATACTCTGTGCGGGTGATATCACCAGAAATAACAAACAAAATTAAGTCAGCTTGGCGTGCTACCTGAATAGCCATCTCACCCCGCGCTTGCCCATTAATTTCATCTAATCCAGGTGTATCAATAAATTCTACCTGTACTTTACTTACTTGCTCGTTAGTAACGGGTGGTGTCCAGCGTACAGATTTAGCCCATTGAGTAACGCCATTTAAAGGACCAGTTTGGAGGATTTTTTGTCCAATTAAAGCATTTAATACTGCTGACTTGCCACGACTTACTAAACCAAAGGCAGCAATGCAAATTACGCCTTGATCTAGTTTTTCTAAAGTATTACTCAAAACCTCTAACTCATTTCTGACTGCTGCTTGCACTTCTGAGTTGGAAAGTTGTTGATTGTTGCCACGATGGGAATACCACGACATAGTTTGTCGTAGACTAGCACGAGCGCGATTTAAGTGAGATTCTTGTTGATTAGTAGCCACTGTTTTTGAGGGAGGGGGGAGGAGAGAGGAGAGAGGAGAGAGGAGAGAGAGGGGGAAGGGGAAGGGAGGGGTGGAGAAAAAATTTTCTAACTCTTAGTTGTGAGTAAAAACTCCTGATCGTCTAAGATCAAAAATCAATTATTACATCTGTGTCCATCTGTATTTATCTGTGGATATCTGTGGTTAATTCTCTAACTTTTGGGTTATGGAAGAGACGACTATAAGTTTTAATCCCGAACCAAAGCATAAAAATTTTTCCTTACTCCTCTCCCCTCCCTCCTCCCTCCTCTCCTCTAATTAACGCTCAAAGGTATTTGAATTGTAAAAGTGCTGCCCTTACCTAATTCACTTTTTACCTGTAAACTGCCGTGATGTGCTTGCGCGATCGCATTGGCTATTGCTAATCCTAACCCCGATCCGCCTGTATGTCGTGAGCGATCGCTCTGTACTCGATAAAAACGCTCAAAAATTCGTGTAATATCTTGAGGCGCAATGCCAACACCTGTATCAGTAACATGAATCAAAGCATGATGATTACTACAATCTAAAATGACACAAATTTTGCCTGTTGCTGGTGTATATTGAATTGCATTAATAATTAAGTTAGAACAACAGCGATAAAGCTGTTCTTGATCTCCAACAACATATAATGGCTGCTCGACTCGGATCTCAGAAGTTAAGGTTAGCTTCGCGGCGATCGCTAATGCTTCTAATTCCTCTACTAAATCGCTAATTATATCATTTAAACAACAAACTTGACGTTGTGCTGGTACCGATTGCTTTTCTAAATTAGCTAATAATAATAAATCGTTAACTAACTGAATTAATCGCCGATTTTGACGTTCTATTGTTTGTAAAATATCTTGTGCTTCTTTGGCAGATATTTCCGGCATTCTTAATACTGACTCTACAGTTGCTTGTGTAGCAGCTAAAGGAGTACGCAGTTCATGCGCCACATCTGCGGTAAAATGTTTTATTTGTTGATATGATGCGTAAATTGGTTGCATCGCTAATCTAGATAACCACCAGCTAGAAACAGCAATGAACCCCATTGATATCGGCAATCCTATTAATAAAACCCATCTCACATCGGCGAGATAATTATCAAAATCGGAAAGACTTCGCCCTAGTTGTAAGTATCCCCAATTCCGATTATCTTGGGTATGTAGTGACAAAGAAATTTGTTGATAGCGATTGCCAAGATCATCTTTTTGAGTTTGCCAAAGTTGGTTTTTAAAGATTGGCGATAGCCCAGAGGGATTAATACCAGCTATAGCAATTAAACTTCCTGAATTATCGAATAAACGGATGTAGTAAATTCCTTGATGTGTTGTCCCTAAAATATGACGCGGTGATGATATTTGCTTTGGTGAGCAACTTTTATTTACTAAACAAATATCGGGTAAAAACTGTTTAACGACTGGTTCGATTTTCCCAGGTTGCTTGAGCTTCAGTTCTAAGCTATCATGTATTGTTCCGGCAACTGACTTAAGTTCTTGGTCTATAGCTACCCAATGAGCATGAGCGATCGCCTCATAAACACCAATACCACATAAGCTCAAAATCACCCCCATTACACCTGCATACCACAAAGCCAAACGCAGACGGGTAAGATAAAATAACTTATTCTGATTCATCTTCAGTTAGCAACTAGCAGTTTATTATTAGTCATTGTTATAGCAGTCAGCCGTCAGCTATCAGCCTTCAGCTTTTTAAAAGCTTTGATTCCCAAGGGTTTCAGAACCCTTAAATGCCCTAACCTCCCTGGCTACTGCTATAATTGTTAATTGTTAATTGTTAATTGTTAATTGTTAATTGT
>JBARVL010000126.1:0-11771 GCA_049646245.1 Crinalium sp.
CAGAAACAGTTTGAGGCATTAAAGTGGGCTGAGAGCAAGGATGGACAGTATGCCAAGGATTTTATGAAGTGGAACGCCTCTCTTCTCGAAGGCAACCCTGGAAATCGTGATTGCGAGCAAGAAGCTAAACGTATGGGCGTTACCCTTGAGATTCAAGGCAGGAAGGCATCAAGCGGTTTCTGTGTGTTGTGGACTGAGCCTTCTAAGAGTCGTAAATTTGTTCAAGCTAAGACTAAATAGTAAAGCATGAAAAATTTAACCACTAGCTAAGAATTGCTAGTGGTTTACTATTTACTTTTTTATTTATCCGGCAATAACTGTGACTTTGTATCCACAGTTTTCAAGTATTGTTTTTATCCCTTGCCATTGGTAATCAAAGCTGAGGGGAATATATAGGCTTGGGTACTCTCTTAATTCTCCTCGAACTCTCAAAACCGAGTATCCAGCAAAGTTTAATTGTTTAATCGCTTTTTCATTTATTGTTCCGATCAGAGCTTTTGACCTTGATACGGTCAGGATTAGCTCGTCTGTGTCTGGTTCAATAGTTACAAAATCTTCTTGCCACCAACTTTTAGCAGTGTTGGTACTGTCAGTTAATGAAGTGTTGGTTCCAGCTTTTATAACTTTTACTATTTCTAATTTTGCGCTCATGACACTGCATCCTTGATTGATTTTCACAACCAATGCAGCGATAGCTGGATTATTTAGCAGTAGTAATTTTTTTAACAGGTTTTCAGAGATTTTTATCTAGTAAACTCACCCTGGAAATTTCTAAAGTAGCCCATTGTCGAGCTACGATTCCTTCGACGGCGGCTCTAACTATTAACTCTTTGTACGATATTTCGTCAGAGCCACCATTAAGAAGTACGAATCTGTCATCAGGCAGTTCCCTGTAGTTCTTAGATACCCAACTGAGTAAAGCTTTAACATTTTCACCGTCGTACTCTCTAAATGTCCTCATTGAAACTGATGGCATCATTAATGTCTGTTTGATTATTGTATTTTTATAGCAGTCAGCGTTAGCTGACGGTTTCTCCTGTTTATTCTTCGTTGAGTAAAGATTCCATATCTGATAAGATTTTTTGAAGTTGGTCTTGTTTGTTTTTATCCTTCCAAACTTTAGATTTTTTTAGAGCATTATAGACCTTGTTCATCTCGCTTTTGAGACTTTCAGGTTTGTCGGCTTTGTCAGGTTTTTCTCCAGTTTCATCTGTCTCTTCATCCTCATTTTCGGCATCTTGCTCTAATTCAGCTTCAGTGGCTTTTTTAATTTCAGCGACTCTTTTTTTAATTTCTTTGAGTGATAATCCTTCAGCGATCGCAGTTTCTAGTAATTCAATGCGACCTTCGGGATCTTTGATTTGTGCGATCGCTCTGGCTTTGGTATATTCAATCTGACCTTGACTTAATGCTTCTAGTACATCTTCAGGTAGTTTCAGTAAGGGTAGTCGCGTTTTAATGAAGGTTTCCCAAGTAAAGCGATCGAGGTTTTGGAAAACTCTCAATATTTCGTCGCCTTGCTCACTCCCCCAAACGTTTTGGGGAGATTTTTGGCGCGACTCGTCGTGCATCTTGTAGAGTAGTTTTCGCGCTTCATCTGAAGTGACATTTAGTTTAAGTCCTATGAGATCTAAAACTCCTCTGGCTTCCTCAACTGGATTGAGATCATCCCGAATCAAGTTTTCAACTAAGGTTAATTGCAGCGCATCATGGTCATCAAGCTCAAGAATAATAACAGGTATTTCTTTTAAGCCAGCTTCTTTTGCTCCGCGATACCGTCTTTCCCCAGCTACTAATTCGTACTTATTTTCTTCTATAGGACGGACTATAATCGGTTCTATAACTCCGTGAGTCCGAATCGACTCAGTTAATTGAGCCATTTTCTCAGGGTCAAAATACCGTCTGGGTTGATCGGGTCGTAGAACGATCAGATCTAAACGAATTTTTTGTGCTTCGGCACGGTTTATTGGTGCAGTGTTTGAGATACTAATTAATTCTCGATCTTCTCTTGTGTCTAAAGGGACTTCAATTGTACTTTCTAATTTCTGGTTGTGTTTATTCATAATTAGCAAGACTTTAACTCTTTAGCTAGTTTGGTGAGAACGGGATGATTGGGAGCGTATACAGCTAACGGCGCACGTTCTTCTGAGGCGTTTTCATGTTCGCTCAGGTGATACCTCAAGTCCTGAGAAAGCCTTGTCTTCGCCACGCTGCCAGCTTGATTAAACACACCTATTATTTTTGGGTTTGGCATCAGATCCTCAGCTAATCAAGGCGCATCTGTACTTTTACTGTATTTGGGAAGGGCAAATTGTTGTTTTATTATTTTTTTTAGTTTAATTCATTGGACAATTAATTTAGTTAAAACTTAGCTGATGGAGTGATCTTTAATCGCATAAAGTTGTTGAAAAAATTAACTCGTCATATTTTATGACGAGTTAGCGCGAGTTAGCGGGAAATATCAAATTTTTGTTTATTAAGATTTTTATTAAGTGACCTGTCATGTCGTATATTGAAATACGACAAGTCTGAACAAATTTATTTATGGCAAATCAAAAGACTGTCATTGGAATTTTGGCCAACGCTGGTGGAGTTGGCAAAACCACACTAGCTGTTCATTTAGCTCATGATTTAGGTCATCGGGGACTTAAAGTAGCTGTAATCGATCTCGATCCTCAACGAGCATTAGATGTATTTTGTGGATTGCCATCAGTCGGAATAGAAAATTCAGTTGTCCGTGTACTGGGAAAAGATTTCGATGGCGACTGGCCTTTAACGGTAGCTTGGGGCAATCCTAATATAGAAGTTTGCCAAGGTCATCCCACCATGTCGCAACTAGCCAACGACTTAGTGATTCGGCGGCGAGGCGAGTATGTTTTATTTGACCGTTTAAAGAGCTATCCATTGCCACACGATGTGATTATTTTGGATTGCCCCGCTACTATAGGCATAATTTGTGAGAATGCTATTGCTGCTAGTACTGGTCTGTTAGTGCCAATTCAGTTAGAGATGAAGTCAGTTTCTGGAGTAGCAGACTTAGTACAGTGGTTAATTGGCATTGGTGATGATTTGATGCTCAACCCCCGTCCACCAATTTTGGGGCTGGTTCCTAGCTTGTATGACAATACGCGTGCAATTCATCGCCAGTATCTCAAGCAATTGCCAGAAGTAGCTGAACAATTACGGGTGAAACTGTATCCTCATATTCGCGATTCCTCAGAATTCAAAAATTCTAGCGCCAATGGCTTGCCCATTGCTAAATATCGCCCTGCCCATCCAGCTTGTAAAGATTTCAAAACGATCGCTGATGATGTGATGAATTTAGTGAAAAAAGGAAAAATTTGATGGTTAAGTTGCCGAAAATTAGTGAACGATTTAATCCTGCTATCCAAGCCAATGACAAAGCGCTGCTTATAGCAGAATTACAAACTGAAGTAGAAAAACTACGCGCAACTCAAGCTCCAGAACTAGAACAACAACTAGAAACATTACGAGAGCAATTAAAATTACAATCAGGCGAACAGGAAGTAGGGGTAGATTTAATTGATCCCAACCCCTCTCAACCTCGGCAAACAATTACTCCAGAAAGCATTCAAACAATTGCACGGAGTATGGAAAAAGACGGGCAGATTGCACCAGTTATTCTAGTCTTAAAAGGAGATCGCTACCTCTTATGGGATGGGCAACGGCGCTGGGAAGCAGCCAAAATTTTGGGGTGGAAATCATTACGGGCTGTAATTTCAGCCATGCCAGAGGATTTACATCGTAAAGCCTTATTAACTTTTATCCATCACGAAGATCTAAATCCTTTAGATAAAGCTGAAGCGATTATCCAAGAAATTACAGCAGTTACTTCTGTTGAAGCATCGGAAATTCCTACAGTTTTGTCCACAGTATTGCGCCGATTAGAACGTTCTTCAATGGCTAATCAACTTGCTTCTTTGGTAACTGTTAGCACTGTTGAGCAATTAGAGGGAGTTAAAAGTTTAGGAGTAAATGAAACTGAGTCTAAGTTACTTTTAGCACTTTTAGATTTAGCTTTAAATCCTGCTTCAGTTAAAGCTAACCTACTCCCAATGCTATCTTTGCCCATAGATTTAAAAACAGCTATTCAGCAACTTGGGCTAAAAGGCGGACACGCTCTAGCTCTGGCAGTTCTATCTCCTAAAACTTTAAAAATATCAGAACAGCAGGCAACAAAAGAACGAATTGAGGCAACTCAACAGGTTATAGACCAGAATTTGACCGTAGCAAAAACGCGAGATTTAGTAGCACAAATTAAGGCTAAGTATAATACGCCAGAGACAAAGGGAGCTATTGAATTTACTACGATAGTTAAGGGAATGGAGAAGTTATCTAAGGAGGCATTAACTTCTACCAAACCCGAACAGCTAACAAAACTACGGCAACTCCTTCAGCAGAAACTAGATCTTATTGACAAGATTTTGCCGTCAGATTTGAAGGATTGAGATGGTAACAATGGTTGCTGTTTACCCAGTCAGACCAGGCATTGATAATACTGCGTTTTTTACTTTTGGCATACTTAACTGTATGCGCCGTTCCTCCACTACAGTTCCCATCCCAAAGCGCCAGGATAATATCGGAGCAATCTACGATGTATTCGTCCCTCCGCAACATTTTGGCAGCAGAATAACCACCTTCTGAGACAATATTAATTTCGCCGCGATTTCTTGCGATTTTATTGAGGATTTTATGATACCTCACTTGCGATGGTTCGGGCCATGATAGTTCCTGCCCTTCAAAGGGGATGGCGGCAACGACCGGAATCTCTAGATGTAGTGCTGCGATAGCACTTGCCGTATCCCATGCCAGTGCCATCCCTGTGATCACTTGGCAGGGTTCTAATTCCCGTAAGTGCTTAAGTGCCACCCTCATTAATGCTTTCAGTACTTCATCTGAATAGGCATTTGTTACTTTCAGTTTTTTGGGGCGATGTCCAGTTACGCCCAAAATTCTCCCTGTTCTTATTTCTTTCATATTTAAACCTGTTAAATTCCCCCCTATAGCAGCGATAGCAGCCTGATTTATACTTAGCTGTAGGAATAATAAAGCTCTGGTTTAGTAGGATGCAGCGATTAGATTTTAGCTATATAGCTCGCAACAAAGAAATTGGCGCAGATTTTTACCCTAGAATAGCGGCTGATAAATCTTTAGTAGGTGAAACCCAAGATTTTTATCAGGGATTGTTAGCTGGATTTCATGGTGCAATGAGATTAATCAAGGCGCTGCCAGAACAAGAAACTTTTGCCGCACTTAATTCCTTAGAAATTAAATTAGCTACATTAATTGATCCGAATAATGATCAGATAGCTTCAACGCCCGTCGCTACGCCAACGCAGAACATTACTCAAAAAGATGCAACTGATTCTGTTATGCCTGCTTTATCGCGCTTGGATACAGATTTTATTGAGCAACTAAAGCAACATAGTCAGGATAAGCGCGATCATCAAGTTGTTGAAAATTTAATTGTAAGGAGTGAAACTCAAGATTTTTATCATGGCTGTATTACCGCTCTCCATTTTGCTAAGGATATCTGCCATGAAAAACTAGCTTTTGTAGCTATTGGACTGATGGGGATCAATCTAGCTGGTTATGTTGAGCTAGAAAAAGAATTTACCCCCTTGCCCCCCTTGGAAAATCTAACGGCTGAGGAATATTTAAAGAATATTTCTAAATACTCAACAGAGTCGGTAGACTCTGGTTTTATTAGGTACGAGTCGTCCTCTGGTGCGGGTGTTATTGCTCGTTTTACGGATTGGGAAGTGCTAAATGCTGGTGATAGCCCGCAATTTAAAGTTTATTCCTACAGTATTGATGATGGGCTAAATAGATTTGATGTAGCGAATTATCCCTCGATGCTAGAGGGATGTACTGATTTTATGGATCGCGTGCAGCACCTGGGGGGCAGGGTCGATGATGTGCAATTTTTCACATCTGATCGACGTAAGAAAAAGCTATATGCAACACTTTCTTCTGTTGAGGTGGAAGCTGCTGGATTAGGGGATGAATTTGAAGTAATCCGTAGACAACAAATTGCCCATGACGAAATTCGGATATTGGAAGAGGAAAGGGAAGACGACATTTCACGTGCAGAGATGGTTAATTTAGTCGGGTTGGACAATGATGGGATTGATGCAGAAGGTATTGATTTGGTAGAAGAAGAGGGAGAAGGTGAGGAAGAAACTGACTGGGCAGCCCTGAACGATCTTGATGCCGAGTTTTTACTTGAGCAAGAGTGGGTAGCGGCGGAGCTTGTTAAAAGGATGCAAAACTTGTTAGTTGAATCTTTGCTGCCATATATTAACTATTCGTTGTCACCGGAAGATTTTCCGTATAAATTCGACGTAGTTTCCAATTGGATGATTTTTCTAGAGGATGATGAAATTAAGGTACTGGACAGTACTGACGATCGTAATGTTTTTAACATGACATTTGAGGGAGAAATTATTAGCACTTTGTCATATTCTGATGCACTCTTATTAAGCACTAACTTAGATCGGTTAGAGCAGTTGAATCAGGTAGACGATGAGCAAGAGGTTGATCCTTATGACGTACAAGCTCTCTTAGAGGAAGATGATTCTGATATCAATGCTGATAGCAATTCTGATATCAATTCCGATAGCGATTCTAAAAATGACAATGTAGGGGCTGTCAAGAATGAGTCTACGATAACTGAGTAAATTATTGTTACTCCGGCCGATCGGGATCTATATGAAGAGTTTGAGGAAATTATTGTAAATGATGTAGATGCGTTGGCGCAGCCTGCGCGGAGCGCAATCGAGGAAGAGCAAAAGGTTTTTGCCGAACAAATTTTACCGATCGCAGCTAAACTTCAGTTAAATCCAGAGGTTATTGAAGGTATTCTTGAAGGGCATGAGGTGCGTTCACGTGTCTACGAATATGAATTAGTTTCTAGGAAGCAACAAGGTGTCTCATTGCACTTGGTAGTAGAACCAGATGGTCGTGGAGAACTTATCGAGATAGACAATAATGGTGAGATAGTTAGTGCCAAAAACTTAACTCAACAAGATGTTGAGCGTTGGCAAGCAATAAATGAACAGCTAGAAACTGAACTGAGGGAACCATCTCAGCAGCGTAATATTGATAAATCTGACGCGGAATTATAGTTATTTTTCATCAACTTCTGGTGATAAAATTTCTGGTTCTGGTTCAATTTCCTTAATCTTTTTGCTAGTTTTCGTTCCTGGTAGTATACCTGTAACACTTCCTGTAATTGCTAGCAAGCCTGTTATTACTGTTAGCGGTACGCGAACTTTTTTTCCAGCTTCCTGTCCTTTTAGATAACCTTGCTGATAAGAGTTTTTTGAGCTAGTATCTGATGTACTCTTAATATTAAGAAAAAGACTAATTCCAATTAATCCAACTGCCCAAAAAATTATAAACCAAAAGATAGCAAAACTGGTTTTTCTTAACCCTATGAGTGCCATTCGTACCATGATTTTATGAACGTTAATTATAATTTTTAATTCTATATTAGTTTTTTGTTGTAGGTTTTTAACTATTTAAATCGTAAAAAAAACTAATTACCCAAACATTACTGCTTGGGTAACAAATCTTTATTTTATGGTTCGTGCTTGCGCTTGTTCTATATGTTGTGTTTTTCTTTTGGCTATTTTTTTCATAGTATCCAACCCGAATAGATACTCAATAGTTTTTACCAGTTCATCTAATATTAGATCGCCGTAATCCCTATTAAACTGTTGATTGAATTCTCGCCAACTAAACTTTTCCCCATTGTAATGAGCTTGGCGGGACAGTTCGCGTCCGCATTCTTCCCGCAAGACTGATAATGCCAACAAGCGTAGTTTTTCGTTATATGGTAAGCATAGGGTTAAAGCATTTTTGTACTGTGTCATTTTCTTGTCCTTGAATTAACAATTTCCACTTTCACTACTGCGTTAGCAGTCTTGATTTTTAGTAGTTTATTTTAGTTTGTATTATTTTTTATCAGTTATTTTTGATTGTTTAAATAGTTAAAAAAATAATAATGCCCAAACATCGGCGTTTGGGTATTATTATTTTATATTTAGGCAACTTGGAATTTTTTCGCTTTAGCTTCGTATTGTTCTTTATGCAGCTTGCGACGGCTGCGAACTTCTTCAAGATTATTCATTCCGTAGTATTGTTTTGCTAATTTTAACAATTCTACTACGCTACAATTGCCATAATCTGCTTGGAAATTCTCGTTAAATCCTTTCCAATCAAATTTCGAGTCTTTATCGTTATAATAGGCTTTTTTGCTTAATTCTCGACCGCATTCTTCGCGCAATGTGGTCAATACCATAAGTCTAACTTTCTCGTCGTAACTTAGGGTTTCGCTCAAAGCATTTTTATACTGTGTCATGATCTTTTCCTCAATTATTAACAATTTTCAACTTTCACTTTCACTACTGCGATAGCAGTTCTAACTCTTATCAAGTTGATGTTTAAACTTAATTGAAATTAGAACTCAAAATCACAGAGAGCGATAGCTGCATTAGTACCAAAATTTTCATTAAAAATTTATTTTTTTGGGTAAATTATTCTTATTTCGATAAAAACAATAACCTCACTTCGGAGTGAGGTTATTGCTTTTTAGCTCTAAAGTAGGTCGTCAATGTCCGATATCAATTCATCTTCATCAATATCGCTATCGTCATTATTGATATTTGCGTTGCCATTGCCAAATTTAGCGTTGCTCATTTGAGATCTACGCTTTTTATGCTCGACACGGCGTTCGCGAACTTCGTCCAATGATTTTAAACCAAAGAACTTGTTTGCTAGTTTGAGTAAGTCGCGTATATCACAATCGCCATAATCGGCTCTGAATTGTTTGTTATATGCTGCCCAATCGAACTCTTCTCCTGCGAAGCGAGCTTTTCTTGAAAACTCTGATGCTGACTCCTGGCGGAGTACTTCCATTACCATTAAGCGGACTTTTTCCGCATATGGTAAGCAGAATTCTAAGCATTTCTTACGAGCTTCAGCTTTAGGAGCTTTAGTTTCAACAACTTCAACAGCAACAGTTTCAACTTCAACAGTTGTTTCAGCAGGAACTTCAGTTGTTTGATTTCTTTTCTTAGCCATGATATTTTTCCAATAATTAACTAATTTTCACTTTCATTGCTGCGATAGCAGCCTTTCATTAATTCTTAAATAAGTTTTATTTCTCTTGTTTAAGAATTAACTTTTTCACATTTATTGCTGCGATAGCAGTCTTTATTCTCTGGATTATTAATTTTTTATTTGATAATCAATTTGCTTACTTTTATTACTGCGATAGCAGTCTTTTCTTTGTATATATATTCTTAAAAATTTATATATTTTGCAGTTTAAATTATTTTTTGTTAAATTTAAATTAAAACTTGTCATAAAAAATTTAAAGTTTAAAGTAAATGGTGTCATTTTTCCAATAAGACCAATGTTGCTAGTCATGTCTGGAATGCTTATTAGCAAAGCGTTTTCATACTTAAAGATTGAGGAGACAGGCAGTTCACAGTAACTAATGGTGGTGTTTAGAAAACCAGCTATCAATATATCTCACCAAGTCTTTAGTCTAGTTTTGGACAATAATTATTTAAATAGGAAAAATATAACCCTACCCATTTTAGGGCAAGGCTATAATGAACTATTCAATATCTAATTCGCACTTATTCATCGTCTTCTAGCTCATCATCATCATCGCTTGGTAACTCATCATCATCATCATCTAGATCATCGAGATCGATGTCTTCTAGCTCTTCGTCTTCTTTCTCCGGCTTTTGCCGACTGTTAAAGCTTTCTTGGTTGTAAGCAATTAGGTCTGCGATCGCCTGTTCAGCCTCTTGCGAGATTCCATCGAATAAGTGCGAAATTGCCAGAGCGATAACTTCGGCTGAGTGCTTTAGCTTGACTTCAGTCTGTCCTAATTCCCCGAAGAGAAATGGAAAAACTTTTTCATTCCAAAGTTTCCAGTTCATTGTGCCGTTTTTCTTGGCAACCATCCTGGCGATCGCTCGCCCTAATTTATCTTTTGCACCGTAAGCTAGGGATTTTAACTGTTGCTGTTCGCGTGTGGGTAAGGCAACCTTAAATTGCTTATAGACCACTGAGCGTATTTGTTGTGCGAAAGCTTTTGCTTCAACACTTACATCATCTGTATCAGCAGTTTCAGCCTTTGCTTCAGCTTTTGCCTTTTTAGTTTTAGCTGCTGGTTTTGCAGCTTCAGCTTCAGCTTCATCAGTTTCATCATCATCCGATTCATCTGATTCAGCTTGTGCCTTAGCCGCAGCCTTAGCTTGTTGTGCCTTTTTAGCTGCAATCCGTGCAGCTTTAGCTTCTGCTTCAGTATCCGCTTTTTCAGATTTAGCAGTACCATTTTTTGTTGTTGAGGCAACCATCTTTTCTTTCCTACAAATAACTAATTAAACTCAGTTCCTAGCAGCGATAGCTGCTAAAAAACCCTGTGATTTTTATTTCACTTGTGATTTTTAAACTGCAAAAATGACAGATAATTTAATTTGTTTATTTTTACTTATTAAGATAGATACAAAGAATTGGCTAAACGTTAGAATAATTCTTAAATACCAATTATTTAAAATTTAACCAATGAGTTTTTCTGATTATCTTGAGGAAACGGAAGGATATTTTGGTTGGAGTCAAAAAGAAGATTACAACTCATGGTGTACGAGAATGCGTCGTTTTCGAGACGAATTTCGCTCAACTCAATTAGATATTATTAGTGGCAGAGTTAGAGAAAGCAATAATCAATCTCCAGCCCTTTACGGAGAACGGCAAGGAGCGCGTAAAGTTATCAATAAAGAAATTTAACCATGATTTATATCAACGAAAAAGTGGATTAAAAAGGCAAGTATTGTTATGCAAAAAGGTTTAAATAAAGATTGGGCATTGTGGATTGCTTTGAAAGATCAGATCGCGGCTTTAGAGTATCAATTATGCGATCGCACTGAAATCCTAACTCAGTTTTGCGCCTGGGGAGAACTTGAGAAGTTATCTGTTTATTACTGGAACCCTGGTTATCGCTCGTTGCAGCAGGTAAGTTATTCCAATGGTAAATGTACGCTTCAGGCAACTGAGGTTGCTGCTGGTAATGATATTTTGCAGACTCTTAGCGAGAGTAGTAATGTCGGTATTTACCTGTTGGAAGGTATTTTAGATTTTGATATTGCTCAGGGACAATTATCATCAAAGCTTTCGCATCAGCTAACTAACGCTTTCTATCGCGGGATTGAAAATCAGTATTGGGTATTGCTGGATAGCTATATCGAATTGCCAGTAGAATTACAGCCTTTAATTTCGGTTTTCTCCAAACCATTACCGACGCGCTTGGAAGTTCAAAACATTGTTTTTGATTTCTGCTCGCGCTCCGGTTTGAGTGCAGATGATGGATTACGCTCTTCTTTGGTCCGGGCTTGCCTTGGATTACCTACTGGTGAAATTAACTTGATTCTAAATCGGTCTGTCAAATCAACAAAAAACCTTGATGAATTGGTACAGTTAGTTTTGCAGCACAAAATGGGTAAGTTACGTGGGCGTGGTCTGGACTACATCTCAGAGCCAGATGTCGAAGGTGCTGCTGGATTAGACCTGCTAAACCAAGAAATTTCCAAATTGAAAGCGTTGTTAGATCCTACGGCTCTACAACATGGGTTGCAGTTTCCGAAGGGCTGGTGCTTGTGGGGGCCGCCTGGTACTGGTAAGTCGCTGAGTGCGAAATTAACTGCAAGCTCGTTGGGATTACCATTGATTGC
>JBARVL010000127.1:0-19336 GCA_049646245.1 Crinalium sp.
CTAATACAGCAGCAAATACTAAAGAAGCGGGTATCCAACGGCGTTGGAGAATCAACCAGTATTGAGTAATTTCATCCATACCAATAATTTAAGAAATGTGAGTGAGGGTTTTTTTTATTAACTATCATGGACAAATAAAATTTTAAATAATAAATTTACCAAGGTTAGTATTTTTATTTAAGACTAAATTACTTTACAGTATAATTAAAATCAAATTAAATCAAAAATAAACATAAAATATATTGACAAAATTAAGCTAGGGAACGCGATTGTAAATACAACTCTCCTAAAATAATTAGAGTAGCTATCCCTATCATACTTATGATAGCTGCATATGACCCCCATATACTGATGCTACTAGCAACCATTATTGTAATACAAATATATGTAGTAGCGACTTGAGCATGGGACCAGCCAGATTGTTGTAAACGTTGATAGAGATGAGTTCTATGAGCTTGGAAGATATTCTCACGGTGATACAAGCGACGAGCCAGCGTATAAACAGCATCGCCAATCATCGGTAGAGCGATCGCCAAAGCGTATACAGCAGGTACAGGCTCTTTTCCATAATTTAGGAAAGCCATAGCTACAGACGCACCCAAAAAAGTACTTCCAGCATCTCCCATAAAAATTTTAGCAGGAAACCAATTCCAGCAGATAAATCCCAGTAAAGCTGCAACGAGCAGCCACCAAATAGGTTGATTTAACAAATTAGCTAATAAACCTAACTGAACAGTAGTAACACCAGCTACTAAACCATCCAACCCATCCATGAAGTTGTATAAATTGATTAAGGCGGTAATACTAATTATAGTTAGCAGGATAGACAATATACTACCCAGTTCCCCAAATTGACTCAACAAAGGCCAGGGAAAGCTCCCAAAGACTGTGACAGCAAGAATAGCAGCAAATAGTTGTACTAGATAACGAATAATAGCAGATACGCCACCACGGTCATCAAAAATGCCTACCGCTATTAATGGTATATAGACAAGCCACAAAGGTAGCAAAGGTATTAATTTTAGCTCATCTGTGGCGGGCGTAGAGAGCGAAACTACATAAGTGTAGATGGCGCTGGTAACTGCAAAAGCAATAATAAAACCCAGTCCACCCCCTCTTGGTGTAGGTTGTTGATGAGAACTACGTTCATTGGGAATATCTAGAAGGGCTTGACTGAAGCGTTGTTTAATCAGCCAAACAATCAAGTAGCTCATCAAACCGCTGGCAACTATGATTGTGAGATATATAACTGTCATCATCTAATTATTCCTTGCTGACGTAGTAACTCTACTTCTTGTTTTAGTCCTACTTCTAAAGAGCGAGGAAGGTAATTCAAATCACGTTTAGCTGCGTCATGGGGATAAGCTTTGTCTTCTTGCAAACGGAGGATTTGCTCGCGTCGCACAGGCGATCGCTTTGATAGGATATTTTCCAGGCTTGTCGCTAACCATACTCCCAGATTAAGTGGCACAAAAATTGGTCTGACAGGTTTGTCAAGCAATTTTCCTACCAAAGATAGCAGTTCTCTAAACCTAACTACACTACCACCGGAAATATCGTACGCACCTTGTATCTCTGGAGATTGTAAAGCACTAAGAGTAGCTTTTGCTAGATCGTCAGCATGAATAGGTTGTAACAGACAATCACCTTTACCGAAAACTGGAAAGAAGCCATAGCGATCGCAAAACTTGATCAACTTGTGTAGGTTCTTATCACGGTGCGAACCGTAAATCATTGTAGGTCGCAGTAGACAACAACTGCCAGGATAATTAGCTAGTTTAGTTTCGATATTTTTATAAGTTGCTGAGTAGTGATTGTATTGAGAATAAACACCTGTAGTGCCAATTACAATTAACCGAGGGCTTTTGCCAGCTTTTTCCAGACTTTGGAGAATAACGGGAACGTGTCTGATTGAAGCAATGTGAATAATTGTTTCAGGAGTGTACTTAGATAAAAGCTCGTCCCAAGTTTGGCTTGTTTCACTATCACCAATAAAATATGACAGCTTCAGGTTGAGATGTTCTATAGAGTGGCGATCGCTTGTAGGGCGTATCAGACAATCCACTTCGGTACCAGGATTTACCTCTGCTAAGTGACCGAGAAATAAACTTCCTGTTAAACCTGTAGCACCAGTTACCAAAATTTTCATCCTACCAAAACCCCTAATTCCTGATACGCTGCTGCCAGACGATCAAACACTAAACGCTCATCATATTTAGTTTCTACTTGTTGACGACCTGCTTGACCACAAGATTGTCTCATTTGAGGGTTAGCTAACAGTTGAGCGATCGCATCAGCTAATGAGTCGCTATTGCGCGGCGGAACAATCAAACCAGTTTGATTATGTATCACAGCTTCCCGACAACCGCGAATATCAGTAGCAACTACAGGCAGTTCCATCGCCATTGCTTCTAAAATTGAGCGTGGTAATCCTTCTCGGTAAGATGGCAAGGTAAATACATCCATTAAGCCGAGTAACTCAGGAATATCACTTCTTAGACCCGTGAAGGTTACGAATTGTTCCAGGTTTTGCTCTTGGATTAAGTGATTTAATTGTGATTGAAAAGCATCTCTTTCACTACTCAGTTGCCCGCCAATCACCAATAAATGGATATTAGGAAATTGAGTCCGTAATTTTACTAAAGCTTCAATTAACTCTAAATACCCTTTTTCTGCCGTAATTCTTCCGGTCATGCCCACAATTATAGAAGCTGTTTCCGGTATTTTTAGCGAACTCCTTAACTGTTGCTGTTCGCTCTTAATTAGTCGAGAACGACGGAATTTTTCTAGATCAACACCATTACCTAGATAACGGAGTTTTTGCTTGGGACATAATTGAGTTTTCTCTGCTGTATCCAAATCCTCACTACTTTGAGTCAAGATTAAATCTGTCATCCAGCCTGCAACTCGCTCTATGCTGTGGTAGAAACGATATTGCTTGGCAGACATATCATCATGAAAGTAAAAACCGTGAGCAGTATAGATAATGCGCTTCACTCCTGCCAGTTTAGCAGCAAATCTACCCAGAACTGAAGCGATCGGCGTATGTACGTGAACCAGATCATAACGTTGCTGAACAATCAATTTTCTTAGTTGCTCAATGCTTTTCAGGTTGGAACCTGGGGCAATGCGGCGGTCAATTTGAATTGGATGAATTGTATAACCTTGATGTTGCAGTTTTTCAACTTCCTCTCCTGGGGAACAAGCTATCTCGACATCTAAACCTTTAGATAAAAAGTAATTAATTTGCGGTAGCAACAGATTTTTGACAGTAAATCCAACTGCACAGATATGCAATATGCGTTTTTGCTCAGACATGATAATAAGACCGATACCAGGCTACAAAACGTTCAATACCCGCCTCAATCGGTGTGTTTGGTTTAAAACCTACATCATTAATCAAATCATCAACATCTGCATACGTGGCAGGTACATCACCTAATTGAATAGGTAACAGATTTTTTTCGGCTTTTCTACCCAAGCAATCTTCTAATACTTCAATAAATCGCATTAATTCAACAGGTTGATTATTGCCAATATTATAAATTTTGTATGGAGCTTTACTTGTACCAGGATCGGGTACATCTGCTGACCACTCTGGGTTGGGTTGTGGAATATTATCTATAACTCGGACAACCCCCTCAACGATGTCATCAATGTAGGTAAAATCGCGGCGCATTTTACCGTAATTAAATACATCAATTGACTGTCCTGATAATATTGCTTTGGTAAAGAGAAACAGCGCCATATCAGGACGACCCCAAGGCCCATACACGGTAAAAAAGCGTAACCCAGTAGTAGGTAAGTTGTACAAATGGCTATAAGTATGAGCCATTAATTCATTAGCTTTTTTACTAGCAGCATAAAGGCTAACTGGGTGATCTACGTTGTCATGCACTGAAAAGGGCATTTTAGTATTAGCGCCATAAACCGAGCTAGAAGAGGCATATACTAAATGCTTAACTTGGGAATGGCGACAACCTTCTAAGATGTTGGTAAAACCAACTATGTTACTATCTATGTAAGCATGGGGATTTTTTAAGGAGTAGCGCACGCCAGCTTGCGCTGCTAAATTGACTGCAACATCAAAGTTTTGCTCAGTAAATAGGTTGGCTATACCTTCACGATCACCTAAATCTAGTTGGTGAAAACTAAATCCTGGTTTACCTTGTAGTTGGGCTAATCTATCTTTCTTGAGAGTAACATCATAGTAATTATTGAGATTATCTAGCCCAACAACTTCATCGCCTCTAGATAGTAGCCGTTGACTGAGATTAAACCCAATAAAACCAGCCGCACCAGTAACTAAAATTTTTGTCATGCCCTACAAACTCCAATAAGTAAGATTTTCTGGAAGTGTAGCTGGATCAAAAGCGGATTTGACATCCATCAAAACCCCACCAGTTTTAATGCCAGCTAGTAATTGTTCGCGGGGCATATCAAGATAAAAACGGTGGCTAACAGCAAGAATCATTCCATCTAAATCGGAAAAATCTTGCCAATCTGTTAGCTGTATACCATATTCATGTTGTGCTTGCTCGGAAGTAACTAAAGAATCGTGTACTAATGGCTCAATCCCAAATTGTCTTAACTCTGCCACAATGTCAGGTACACGGCTATTACGTAAGTCAGGAACGTTTTCCTTAAACGTTAGTCCTAAAATGCCTACTTTAGCGCCTTGAATACGTAAGTTAGATTTAACAAACAGCTTAATCAGTCTTTGAGCAATGTATGTTCCCATGCTGTCATTAATCCGGCGACCAGCTAGGATAACTTCAGGATGATAGCCTAATTGTTGTGCTTTCGTGGTGAGATAATAAGGGTCAACACCGATACAGTGACCGCCGACAAGTCCTGGGTTGAAGGGTAAAAAGTTCCATTTTGTTTTTGCTGCGGCTAAAACATCATGAGTGCGGATACCCAAGCGATCAAAAATTACTGCTAATTCATTCATTAAGGCAATATTTAAGTCTCGCTGAGTATTCTCAATAACTTTAGCTGCTTCGGCAACTTTAATAGATTGAGCGCGGTATACACCTGCATCAATAATAGTTTCGTAAACTCTGGCAACTCGCTCTAATGTTTCTGCATCTTCCCCAGAAACAACTTTGACAATTTTTTCTATCGTATGTTCCTTATCGCCAGGATTAATTCTTTCTGGTGAGTAACCCAGCTTAAAATCAATACCTTGAGTTAAACCAGATGCTTTTGCTAATATTGGGCCACATATTTCCTCAGTTACGCCAGGATATACTGTAGACTCGTATACTACTACTGATCCAGGTTGTAGGACTTTACCAATTGTTTCGGAAGATTTAATTAGAGGTGTTAAATCAGGACGATTATCACGGTCTATTGGAGTAGGAACAGCCACAACAAAGAAGTTAGCGGCTTTTAAATCTACAGGATCTGAAGTAATTTGGAGAGTAGTAGCTTTTAATTCATCACTCGGAATTTCGCCCGTAGGATCAATTCCCTGCTTAAGAGCGGTGACTTTTTCGTAATTAATATCAAATCCGATAGTACCTGAAAATTTCTTAGCAAATGCTAAAGCTACAGGTAAGCCGACGTAACCAAGACCAATTACAGCAATGCGATCGCTCAAGTTTTTTTACCTTTTTATATAAAACTTTAAAACAGACAGCTACGTATTACGTATATTTGTGACTGAGTGCATCTCACTTTTGCACAGATTCACATTTATATATATTAAACTTACAGTTATCCAAATTGCATCGCCTGGTTGGAGACGCTCTCCTGCTTGTTTTCCTCTAACCATGCCTGAAACATTAACACATCCCATAATTGGTACTGCCAATTGCGCTCTCCCGACAGATGCTCTGTCCATTTCTGCCGAATCAGCTTAGGATTGAAAAACCCTTCTTGCTGCAACCGATTTTCATCCAATAAATCTTCTGCCCAGTCTCTTAAAGCACCGCGCAGCCAGTTGTCAATGGGGATGCCAAAGCCCATTTTGGGTCGTTCAATTAAATATGAGGGTACATACTTGTATAAGACTTGACGCAACAACCATTTACCCTGATCGTTGCGGATTTTCATTGATAAGGGTATCTTCCATGAAAATTCTACAACTCGGTGATCCAAATAGGGAATTCTACCTTCTAGGCTCACGCCCATACTAGCTCTGTCTATTTTAGCGAGGATGTCGTCCGGCAAATAGGTGATAGTATCCAAGTACATCATGCGAAGAGTGAAATCAGACAGATCTGCCCAGGCTTTCGGGTTCGTCAAGGCATTAGAGGGTTCTGAGGCTCCCAATACTAGAGATTCGGGGTCTTTCCAATGGGATGTCAAGCCCCTGTACATCGTTTCAGGGCTGTCAGATGCCATAATCTCGGCAAGCTTGTGTAGTTTATCGCCAGGAAGGCGCTGTCTGAGTTTGGGGGGAAGCAGGACATCTATACTGGCAAAAACCTGATTCCAAGTTTGAGGCGATAGACTGGTGATGCTGCCAGCAACGGCTTGTCGCAAGCCTTGGGGCATCCCACCAAACTTTTGCCAAATGCTACGCCCCCAAAAGTGGCGATTGTATCCAGCAAACAGTTCATCTCCCCCATCTCCTGACAGACTAACAGTTACGTGTTGCCTAGCTAGCTGGGATACTAGAAAGGTAGGAATTTGAGAGCAATCTGCAAATGGCTCATCGTAAAGCTTTGGGAGTTTAGGGATCACCGCCAATGCTTCTTCTGGTGTGACGTAGAGTTCAGTGTGATCACATCCCAAATGCTTCGCCACAGCGAGGGCATCTTTAGCTTCGTTGTAGGTATCCTCATAGAAACCTATAGTAAAAGTCTTGACAGGTTTACTATTTTGAGCCTGCATCAGAGCAACTACGGTTGAGGAGTCTATACCACCTGATAAAAATGCCCCCAGTGGCACATCTGTGATCATCCGTAATCCTACAGCATCACGCATAAGGGTATCCAATTGTGCGATCGCCTCTGTTTCTGATCCAATAAATGGGTGAGCGATACCAAATTCTGCTGCTTCCTTGACAGACCAGTATGGCACAGGCTCACAAACGCTCTTCTTAGAGCCGACAGTCACGATACACCCCGGTGGCAACTTGTATATGCCCTGGTAGATCGAGTAGGGGGCAGGGATGCAGTTATGCCGCATATAAAGAGTTAAGGCATCCCGATTAATATCACACTTAAAATCAGGATGAGCTTTGAGTGCCTTTAATTCTGAGCCAAACAGAAACGTTTGACCAACCCAACCGTAGTAGAGAGGTTTTTCGCCCAGGCGATCGCGCCCCAAGTGTAAAATCTGTTCTTGTCGATCCCACAAAGCAAAGGCAAACATACCATTAAATTGCTGGATTGCCTTTGTCAGTCCCCACTGGCTAAAGGCAGCCAGCATTACTTCCGTATCCGAGTTCCCTCGAAATGTATGCCCAAGCGCTGCTAATTCACGTCTAAGTTCTAAAAAATTGTAAATTTCTCCATTAAAAATAATGGCATAGCGCCCATCCGTAGACAGCATCGGCTGATGGCCTTCTCTAGAAAGATCCACAATCGACAGCCGTCGGTGTCCTAATGCTATTCCCGCTTCAACATCTACCCAACTCCCTCCATCATCTGGACCTCGATGCAGCAATGTGTATGACATTCGCTCAATGATAGTAAGCATTCTGTCAAGGCTGCATTGTCGGGATGTATCTAAAAAACCAGTGATACCGCACATTGTAAATTGAATGTTTTTGGTTGAGACGATCGAGAACAAATTCTAGCTTCCTGGCGTTTGTAGCCATGCTTTGGTTTTTTCTCGCACATAGCAATAAAACGCGATCCGTCGTTTGCGGAGAACCTCATCTCTGTACTCCTTCGCTTTCTCCAGGTTACGAGATGACATATCAGCCATGCGCTCTGGATTGGTGACTACCTCTCGAATTTTAAGAGCTAGGGCAGTAACGTCATTGGGCGGCACCATATCTTCAGGTGGCAATAGTTCGGGTATACCACCCACTGTGGAGCCAATGCACGGCAGCCCCCGCGCCATCGCTTCAATCATTGCCTTGGGTAAACCTTCTTGACGAGAGGGGAGGATGAAAAGGTCAGCCCGATCCAACTGGACACGCACAGCTTCACTACTGGGCAACTGACCGCAGAATAACACTCGCTCCCCTAATCCCAGCCTTGCCGTTCGCGCCTCTAGTTCCGCCCTATAGTTCCCGTCTCCAACCAGAATCAATTTCAGGTCTAATCCCTCCCGCACACAGACAGCAACAGCATCAATCAACGTATCTGGAGCTTTATATAGTTGAGCCAAGGAGCCAACTGTGAGCAGGGTAAACGTGCGTCTGCCCTGATAGGGGGGACGGGGGAAATTCACAATGGCTGAATCTGGCAGTTCAATACTAGAATAGTGGGTTGAAAATGCCTCCAGCGCTGGAGGATATCGATTTTGAAGGATGTGTTCTGTGACATAGGCAGCTGCACAAGCTCCAGCACATTGACGCTGCAATTGTCGTGGCGACCACCACCGGAAAAAGGGGCGCAACGGATGCTGGATCGCACCGGGCGCGAATAGGTCGTATGGGTCGCCGACAACCTCGACACCGTATGGTCTCTGTGATGGCAACTCACGCCCGACTTCTCCACCAATGTGACAAGGTAAGCGTAGTTGTATAGCTTCAGCATTGACCAGGGCTTTTCTTACAGCTTTTTTAATATTTACGTAGTTTTTAACAAATCCTCCCGCACCTTGAAAGTCTGGTAATGGAACTAATTTAATTCCCGGTCCGGAAGCCACATTCCAACCAATCGGTGGTGCTGAAACTGGTTGGCCACGCACAAACAAATGGGCTTCATCAAATACATCTAGATATCGCGTCCAAAAGCTATATCCAAGCGACGCATTTGAAGTCCACAGGAGACCATCACTGGTGATAGCAAAGCGGGCGCTTGCTGTAACTAATACGTGCATTATAAGTTATTGGTTTTTATTACTTTTCAGGATTTCACCAACCGAGGTGGCAGCAATAGAGGGAACTAAAATAATATTGTTTTTTTCAGAGCGCAGTTCTTCGACATTAATGTTTTTACCATATCTATCTAAAATTATGTAATCATATTTATTCAAGATACTATTTAAGTCATTTTTCAATGATTTTGACACCTCTATCAGAAAGATTGAGCCATTAGCAAATGCTTGGTCGCTTCCTTTTAATACCTCTATTTCAGAGCCTTCTACGTCTATTTTAATCACCCATTTTATTATTCCTTTATTTTCCACATCAATTAAATCGTCTACCCTTACTATATCCACCAATTCTTTATTCGTATTATCTTCTTGATTGTTGTATATAATTTTTGCGTTTGAACTTAGTTCTGTCTGAAGACTAAAAAATCCTTCACCACTGTTTTCTCCAGCTGCTGCAGGAATTACTTTGCCATTATAAAAACTATTAGCTTCCATACTTTCATTAATTAATAGGCACAATTTTTTATTTGGTTCAACGGCTATTATATGAGAATCATTATTAAGTTTAAGTTTGTGAAGAGCTAAAAGTGAAAAATATCCTAAATTTGCTCCAACATCTAAAAATGAAGAGTAGCAGCCAAGAAGCCGAAGTATAACGTCACCTTCCTCCGGTGAATATTGCTGTTCAAATATAATTGATGCTGCTGCTTGATCGTTTAATGGAACTTTAATTAAAAACCCATCTTTTGTTTGTACAGTAATTATTCCTTTATTTAAAAAAATATACTTAAACATCAATCTATTTAAAGAATTTTTAGCAATCACAAAGGGATGCTTACCGAAAAAATTAATATTTTTGCAATCATTAAATACGTGATGAATAGGGGAGTAAATTCGATATTTCAATGGTAGGATTTGCTCGCTGACTTGGTTATTTATTTGTAATGACTTCATGGTAAACATCCAAAAGTTGTTTAGAACTTGCTTGTAATGAAAAATCCTTTTGTATCCACAATCGCCCAGCATTACCAACTTGGCGAGCGTCTTGCCTATCTTTTATAAATTTTACAACAGAGGCAGCCATACCGCCAATATTATTGACATCGTGCATAATTCCAGTCTGACCATCTTTTACTGTCTCATTCAATCCAGGTATGTTAGATGCGACAATAGGAAGATCTGCAGCACTAGCCTCAAGTATTACGATTCCAAAGCCTTCATAAAATGAGGGAAATAAAAAAACATTGCACTTACTCATCAACTCTGGAACATCATCCCGAATACCCAGCAGGCAAACTGCATGGGACAGCCCAGCTTTAGCTATTTTGTCCTCAATTAACGGTCGAAGTGGACCTTCCCCCACCAAAAGCAGTCTTGCTGTTGGGATGTGTTCTAAAACCATCTGAAATATAGAAAGTAGACCAAGGTGATTTTTTTGTTCTATCAACCGTCCTACATGAAGAACAAGAGGCGTGTCTGCTGACCAACCAAAGGACTTGCGAAAGGAAGCGCGTTCTTCAGATGTTGATAGGGTCGGAATATTTACGCCGTAGTACAACACACGAGAACGCTTTTGCAGCTTGATTCCATGAGGGTCAAGACTGTCAATTACTCCCTGAGAACAACCAGTTACCAGATTAGAATAACGCAGGGCATAGTTAATGTTAATAACTGAGTAAACTGACCGAAGTTGTCGTAGTAGGGGAAGACGAGCCAAGCGCGTCTCAGGGGGAAAATGTGTGTTATGAAAAGAAGTTATAACTGGAATTTTCAGGTCGCGAGCTACCCACGTAGGAACACCACTATAGGTATGCAGATGATTGTGAAGAATATCGTACTGTCCCTCAAGCAATATATCTTTTAACCTGTGAGCGAAACTGACGTGATTGATACCTAATTGACAATGAAGCACTTTTGCACCTAACTGCTCCGCTTCCGTAGCAAGTATCCCTACATCCGGACCTTTGCAGCAAAAATCCATTGCACATTTACTTCTGGGGATCTCGCGTAGCATAGAAAGTAACCATGTTTCAATCCCACCCCTATTCAAGCTAGTGATTAGATGGAGAACTTTTGTCATAAAATAACTCCTTTTTGCTGTCGTTGTGCAACGATTTTAGTAAATAGTCTGTAGATAAAAATTCGTTATCTAAATTCATGCTAAATTCAGCCAATCCTCACTTGAATAGCAAACTTCTAGTTTTTTCAAAAATTTGTAAAAAACGATATTGAATCTTCCAAGCTATAAAATCCAATCTATGATCTAGGAGTTCTCGAATGAATCGCCAACGTAATCGATAACCTTTGGGAGGCAATGAAAGATTCTGCTTTCGGACAGCCCTAATATCAAGCGTATAGCTACTTCTTTCCCCTTCATAGCTGTAACCAGCCAGTAAATCTATAGGTTCCAACGGAGAACTATTACGTCGCCAGGGAATCATGCTAACCTCTGAACTAAAGGGCTGAAATAAGTTTTCGATAGCTTCCAGATTACCCTCAACGAAGATACTAGAGCCATGAAAGTGAATTGGAATATTCATTAGAACTAAACCGCCAACCTTACATACTCGAAAACACTGCCACAAACCTCGTTCTGGTCGGCAACCGAACTCATTCCAATGTTCAAGCGTCTGATTGCCAATCACTAGATCAAAAGTTTCGTCGGGAAACGAAAGATCCTCTACAGATTCAATCCGTGTCGCAATGCTTGGGTTGCCGTAATAATATTTACTTACATCAATTCCATCCCATATGGCACCAACCCGCTGGCAATGCTCGTAAATCGGACTCCAGGTTCCACAGCCGACTTCTAGCACCCGAGTTCCTTCCTCGATCAGTTCACAATATTCCTCGCAGATAGCCACCACGCAAGCACGTAATCGGTTGACTGGGCTGACAGGCCAGGAATCAGGTAGCGCCGTACACTGCGAGTCATCAAACCACTTGCATTCTATACAGTCTGGCATAAATATTGTTCCTCCGTTATTAGCAAACCTTCGTTTCAAATCCTTGTTCGCGTCCCGTTAAGGTAAATTGATATTAGTGCGCCAACAATCAATCGCCATCAGATATAACTTTGCAAACTTCTCTAGATTAATATCTTGCCCCACTCTATCACTACTGGTATAGTGGGTGTTCTCCACACTCATTTGCGAAATTTCTTGTTGCTGTGATGCGATAGAATATGTTGAGTTTTCCCAACCGCAAAAAGTTCATTCTCTCCATGTTTGATGAGTTCCTTTTTTGAACTCAGCTTAATAACAATAAAAGGAATAGCGCCGTTTTTTAGTATAAAAAATACAATATTGTCAGAGTCACCTGAAAGAACCAGAAAACACAAATTACTGAGAAACGGCATAAACATGAACCGTATGTCCCCAGGTTGCCAAGTTAAAAGGTCACGTTTAAAACGTCCTACAAGAACGCCCAATAGAACAAAAGCAAACGGAATAGCAAAAGGACTAAAATTAAGCATTGTTTCACCTGCAAGTCCGTAGATTCTTGAGGATGCAAATAGTGGAGGATTATAAGAGCCCATTCCAAATTGAGCATCTGTTCCTTCTTTGGTCTTGTTTGGTGGTCGCTCCACCCCCCAAATGAATTTAGGTATAAAAATTGCGACTGATGCTTGATATGTTCTGCCCCAGGCATATTCGTAGTCACTATCAGGTTTCATCAGCCTGTACAACAAAAAAGCCTGAACATCACTTCGCCCAAGATCTTTTAAAAGTATATCGTTCCAAGAGCGACCACTATTTTCTGCAAATTCGGCACGTTCTTCAGAGTTTTGGAATGTATTCAATCCTTCTAGACCTGATGACTTATAGAAACCGTATATATACAGAAACAAAACTAAGAAGATCATCGCAAAGGGAATTGCCTTTTTGGGAACTGGTCGAATCCAAAAATGAATAATACCGACAGCCCAAAATAAACCCCACACGGTATTGCTCCGGCTGCCACGAAGACCACCAAAAATAAGTTGCAGAACCAAAAATACAAGTAAACCTATCAACAAGACTATCCAAGTTTGTCTACTTTTTTTCTCTTGGGCATAGACGGCAAACGCCATCATAGCCAAAGTAGGGAAGCACTCGGAAAACATGAATACAATACCCATGCCTTCAAATTCCTCCCTTGCATCTACGTAAGTATTGATGTAGCCTATAATTCCGCCATATCTTTGGAAAACGCCTATTTGAAGCACTCCAGATAAAATTAGTGCAAAAGAAATAATAAAAATAAAACGTCTTTTATCAAGTATCCAAGCTGTATTTAAGGATTTTTTTTTAGTAGACTTTGAAAATAAACTCCTAGAAAAGCGATACACCAAAATCCCCAAAAAATTTAATATTGCCATTCCTCCCAGCCATGTTCGCCAGTCTTCAGGTGGTGGCACATTCATCCAATAGTCCCAGCTGACATGGAGCAGGGGCGCTATGAAGAAGAAATGGAAACCTAGTAAACCGATGATACCTACAGGATCGAATAGCTGTAAGCGACCACGGAACCAATCTACAGCATCAATCCCGATTAAAATGCCACTCAATGTAACAGGAATAACAAACCAGTGTAAAAACTGGTCTGAAGTTGCTAAGAACCCCGATAGAATTAGTAGGCAGATAAAAACAGACACCCCAGCCCGCGACTTATATTCGGTTTTAGGGTGGAAGATATTCTGGTTCATAAAACAACTTTGCCTGTGTATTGAACTCGATAAATGTTCTCCAACTGCTTTACAGATGTTTTAATGTTGAACGGACTCTTTTCTACAATTGCCAAGGCTTCAGCCTGACTAATCGCCGATATAGCAGAGCGCTGATGTAAAACAGCCTCAGCCCATTGTGAAGCTGTTTGAGATAGCAACATTCGTTGCACAAGAGGTTTGGCTACATCTACTTCCTTTGTAACAACATCCGAAACGATACAAGGAAGCCCAGATGCTTGAGCTTCTATCAAGACTACAGGCAACCCCTCGTATAAGGAGGGAAAAAGAAATACATCCATTGCGCCCAGCATCAGTCTTGGCACATCAGACCGGACACCTGCGAAGATAACATTGTCGCTCAAGCCCATCTGAGCAACTTTCTGCTCAATCTCAGAACGCAGGGGGCCATTCCCCACAAGCAATAAACACATTTTTGGTTCTCGCTTGGCAACATCCGCTGCAATCTCCAATAGAAACACGTGATTCTTTTGTTCAAAAAATCTGCCAACGTGACCGATAACAAAGGCATTACTAGGTATGCCCAATTCATCACGAACAGCAACTGAATCGAGTCTATCCCCCAATTGACTCAAGTCAATGCCATAGTAGAGAACCTGCCAACGGTGGTCGTTTTCCCAGCTTGCGCCGAACAAGGATGTTGCTGCCTTGCTACTACATGCCAGACCTAACGTCGCATATCGAACAATCCACCGTTCAGTTAATGTAAGATACAACCGCCGATACAAACTTGCCTTAGCCTGAACTGAGGTTGTATCGTTATGGCTATGGGCAATGCGGACAGGCACACCTGCTTGGTGCGCTAAACGGAGAATGTAGCCACTGAAGTGATGGACATGGCTATGAACAATGTCATACGGGCCATACTCGCGCAGAATGCGTTTGAAGTTGGAGGCATAGGTCAACGGTTGGGATGGATGAAGGCAAGGGATAATTTTACTACCGAGAAGACGGATTTCATCATCATAATCCCACTTCTGCGTTGTATGAACTAAAAAGTCCATTTGGAAGTCTTCGCGGTCAATGTGGCGCAGGATGTGCATAAGCCAAGTTTGAACACCATCCCGGCTCATTCCAGCAATAACATGAAGAATGCGTTTTGTCATTACTTGAACTCACTATATTCATCATCAACAGTATTTTTTGGAAAAAAGCCAGCTTTACATAAGGCGCGATACACATTGTACGAAACAGGATGAGTTAGTAATTGAGCAATTCGTCCACTACTAGCACCACGATTACTATAACCGCTCGGTAGTGGACGATCTTTGATTGCTTGGATATCTAAAACATAGGCTGGCTTATTATGCAATATCCAGTAGCCAGGGTGGGGAAATACATTTAGAATAGGCTCAGACGGATATCCCCACTTATAAAACGCTACGTGTTCAGAAAATCGACTAAACAACCTCTGAATTTTTTTAACATTTCCTAGCATAAAGAGTCTAGTTCCATGATAATGAATGGGCACATTCATTAACAATCGTCCGTTTGGCTTGCACACACGGAAACACTGGTATAGCCCCCATTGAAGTGAACAACCAAACTCGCCCCAATGTTCCATTGTCTGATTACCAATTACTAGATCAAAATATTCATCGGGAAAGGATAGCTCCGCTAAGTTCTCAATACGAGTAGCACTTGTCTTTTTGCCAAAATACTCACTTTGTGTATCGATACCCTCGTAATACGCTCCTACGCTTTCGCAATGTACTTTTATTAGATCCCAAGAACCACACCCGATCTCCAGGATACGCATACCCCGTGATATTAAGCCTAGATAGTCCTCAACAATTGGAATCAGACAGGCTCCTAATGGTGGCGGTGGCAGTGCCCTCCCAAGGAGAGCTTTCGCTTTTGTATAAGCAGAGCATTGATCCCCAATTAACATACGGCACTCTGAACATTTAGGCATTTATTATCTCCCCAATCTTATTGAGTCCTATCAACGTTTTCAGGTAGCGTAGGATGTAAGTAAGTCACTTATTTCCGCAATCTAAGTTGCTCTAACTAACAAAGTGAATGCTAAATTTTTTCTGACCGGATAATGTCTTTATTTATTGAAACCAACAGCACAGATATTATATGTAAAAGTTTTCTCTAAGCCACGTCCGCAAATCCGAAAGATGATTTTGTGCAATAGCTCCTCAACCATGAGTCGAACCTTACCGCTTAAATGAGGAAGCCTAATAGGTATAATTCGGCAGTTCTCCAAGCCGCCTAGAGTTAGTAACCTGACAAGGGTTTAATAAACTGACGACCACTGTAATCTATGTAACGCAATTTGACGCTAATACCGCGATTTTTAAAAAACTCATCAACTGCTTTACGGGCTCCAGCCCAGCGCCCGTAATCATCAATTTGAATTACGCCTCCAGGAGATATGCGATCGTATAAATAATCCAGGCAACATTTCGTACTTTCATACCAATCACCATCAAGGTGAATGGCCGCAATTTTTTGGACATTTGTCACGGGTAAAGTATCTTTAAATAGCCCTTTAACTAAATGAATTCGTTCTGAAATGTTCAAGTCTTTGAGCATTTTTTCTACCTCTGCTAGTTCTCCTCGACACTTGCCAGTCCAATATTTAGCACTTTCATAATCCGGATCGGCATCAGTTGGGCTTGGTAAACCTTCAAAAGTATCAAACACCCACAACTGTTTGGCAGAATTAAATTGATTAAGTGTTAAACCTATGAGGGCAGCGCTACCACCACGAGCAGTACCACACTCAACTACGTCACCTTCAATATTGTGCTTAACAACATATTCAGTAGCCTGGTATAGCCCACGCAAACGGGCTCTTGAACATATAGTATAGGGACGTACAAGGCGATAGTAATTAGTAAATTTCGCCGCAAAAATGGTGTCACGAGCATCAGCTAAACGCCAGGGAATATCGAGGATTATGCGCCAAATTTGGCTATCAAATGTAGGAGAAAGGCTGAATTTTGTATTGGGAATCATGGCATTTTTAATTTTTGACTAATTATTAAGTTAATTATAGCCCAATCTTGGATGGGTTTTTCATAAGCGAGTGCAATTTTTTCGTCTGCACTTTGCTAGGTATATAATTGTGCTTTTTGCTTAGCTGCTTCGCCCAGGCGTCGCGCTAGTCCTTGATCGTTAACTAGACGATCTAAACATTGGATAAGCGCTTCTACATCACCATGGCAAACGCATCTGGCGTTGCTGAATTAGGGTATGATAAATTTATGGTGCGATCGCATTCTTCTTTAATCATACCTTGATTCAGCAACGCCTTTTTTTTTTTAATCTCCTGTTTTGAAACCAACGGCACAGATATTATATGTAAAAGTTTTTTCTAACCCGCGTCCGCAAATGCGAAAGGTGATTTTGTGCAATAGATCTTCAATAGTGAGCCGAACTTGTCCGCTTAAATGAGGAAGTTTAATAGGTATAATTCGGCAGTTCTCCAAGCCGCCTAGAGTGAGTAACTGGAATAGTGAAGCACTACTGAATAGCCTTTCATGTGTGAGATCCATATAGCGAGAATAAGTTCCTGTTAAGTTGGCAGCATTAGGTACCCGACAGTAGAAAAACCCCCCCAGCTTAAGGGCATTCCGAGCTGCTTCAACCCATTCCAAACATAAGTCCAAGTCTGGAATGTGTTCCAATACATCTAGGCAATAAATTCCCGAAAATGTATTCGGGTGTTTTCGTAGATAGGCCAGCCCGTCCTCACAACAAATATCGATATGGGGTAAGTTTCTTTTAGCAACTTCAATTTGTGAAGCAGAGCCATCAACACCAATAGGTATAATTCCTGGCTGCTTTGAAAGCCAGTACAGAAACATACCAGTCCCGCAGCCCAGATCAAGAATCTTGCTTTCTGGCGGTAGCGAGGTAAGAACATCTCCATACACTAAGTCCAGTTGTTTAAGTTCGCGTGAACCCAATCTTTCAATAGCATTGATGCTGTAGTTAATGCGAGCGTAATGCTCTAAGTATCGTTCACTTGCTATATTGCGGAATCGACTCATAAATACCTCCTTAAAGTTATTAGGATGATGATTGGCATAACACAACTTGCCAAGCTAATAATACACGAAGTCCAAGCAGCACCAACAAGACCAAAATCAGGAATGAGCAGCAATGAAGCTGCAACAGTAATCAAAGTCATAACCAGGTAGGGAATTGTAAAATACCTATAAGCTCTAGTTCCTATGATTCCACAACCGAGAAAACTGCCGATATATCCCAATCCTGCTGCCACCATCAACCACAGAAAAACGTTCGCATATTCAGCATACTCTGGTGTGTATAAAAGGGTTAAAATCTGCCGACCAGCAACCAAAGCACCTAGTACACCCACCCCACCAAAAAGAACACCAATTCCCGACAACTTGAAGAGAAGCGTATAGAATGCAGCTAGATTTTTTTCCAGGTAATACTTTGCAAACCTTGGAACGGCTGACTGCCCCAAAGCACCTACCACTATGCCACCCGCTACCATGAGATAGCTCATGGCAGCAAAGATGCCCAATTCTCGTACCCCCAAATACCGCTCGATAAAGTAGCGGGGTATATTAGCATTGAGGGAAACCAGCATCGCCGCGAAACCTAAGGGCAAGGCCATTTCTACTAGCTTTCTCAGTGTTTTCAGCTTCCTGTATGGCTGTTTTATTGAAAATCTGATGTTTCTACCCATCTTGCCCAGTAGCATCGGCAAAAGGGGTATGTTCAAAATTAACGCGCCGCTATAGATGTCGTAGGATACCAGTACAAATGCCCAGGCAATTACCAAGCCTACTGCCCCCCCTAAAACACTGCCTGTTAGGTAGACACCAATGCTCAACATTAATAGTGATACAGAGCCTTTAATCATCATCGAGATCGCTATGCGATCCATCTGTTCGTGCTGCTGTAGTAGCCCGTAGAACACATCGCTGATAGACTCAAATGCCTTGGCTAAACCCACTACCAAAATGACTAACGATGTTTGCCAACTGTATCCTGCTAGGCTAACAATTACCGCAATTACCAGTAATGCAAATGTTGTTGTAATCAGCCTTAAACTTAGGTAGTCACTGAATTGATACTCGCCATTGGCATCTGTTGCCTGGACTTGGCGTAGCGCTAAATTGAATAAAATCATCACTGGGGCAGTAACCGCAAGCCCCAAGGTGAACTGCCCTACCATTTCGGGACTGCCGAGTTTAGCCAGTACTACCAACACCCCCCATTGCGAAGCCGCGTAGACCACATTGCCAACTAAAGTCCAAGAGAAATTGCGACGCATTGTCAGTGGCTTACGCTCTTGCATATGCCGAGCCTAAAAAATATAGGCAATAGAAACACACTATTGGTTGCCTAAAGGCGGAGGGACACTGAATTAGATGTCCATAGCTATACCATTTTTCAATAAATTGGATCGCCAAGGGCATCTCTATAACCTTGATAAATATTTTCCTCGTGATCAACCAAGTTCAGCAAATACTGACCATAGCCATTTTTGGACATTCCGCTACCTAAATAAATTACTTGTTCAGACGAAATGTATCCCATCCGGTAGGCTACTTCTTCTATACAAGCAATTTTTAGTCCTTGTCGCTGTTCGATGGTTTCTACAAATACGGAGGCTTGCAAGAGGCTTTCATGGGTGCCAGTGTCTAACCAGGCTACGCCTCGACTTAACTT
>JBARVL010000128.1:0-2152 GCA_049646245.1 Crinalium sp.
CTCTACTCTGCTTCTGGTTTACAAGGTTTATCTCTGCGGGTGTTGCCTAAACACGAAAATCTCAGCAGTCCTCATGAATTAGGATTAATTAGTTGGGCGTAAATAAGCTGTAGAGACGCGAGATCTCTCGTCTCTACTCGTTCCTAGCCTCTGGCTAGGAATGCTATTTCAGAGGCTCTGCCTCGTTAAAATTGTTGAGGAACAACAATATAACCACTCTCAAGATTTCCTAATACCAAATTACGCTCAATTCCCCAATACCACCAATATGCAGCAATGTATGCACAAATTAACGCATCTAATTGATCTTCTAAGGCTTTGAGAGTTGCAGCTGTGCTAGGAAATTTTGAGCTTAACGAATCACAGAGATACAAAGAACCCACAGAGGAAGACAAAAGAGCTAATCTAGGTTGAGAATTAGGTAATATATCCAGAATATATTTGCAGAGTTTTTTTAGTTCTATTTGACGCTCTGCCAATTTTCCTTTTTTATATTTAAGAATACGATCTAATTTAAACAAATTTACTATTGCTGCGTGGGGATAAACTTCTATTTGATATCTTTCTAATTTCTGAGGTTCTATAATTGGTGCATGAACAAATCCCCGCAATTCTAATTCCAAGCCAAATTGAACTGTCTTTTGAGCATAAGAACGTGCTAAAGAAGCAGGATAGCAACCAGCATGATACTTACCAAAATGTTTATGACTAAGTTTATCTGGTAGGCGCATTCCTGTAGCATTAGGTATTAATGTTGGTGCGTCTACCGCAATCATTCCTGGTTCATCAGGTGATATCCAAGTTTCCAGCCAAGAAAGAATATCTACATTTGATTGTTGGCGGTCTAAATTTAAAATTTCTAATTGATTATTTCGCCATTGTAAGCAGCATAATCCACTAGCGCCAGATACCCATCCAAAATCTATCCCGATAAATTTCATTATATTTTTATTGTTAAATTTTACCTCCCCATCTATCTAAAAGGAGTAATCTTAAAGCAGAAAAGAAGTAATTGATAACTGCTATAAAAGCTTTACTGCTCCTGCATCAACCGCAGATAATTTTTCCTTAGCTGCGCCAAATTCTCAATCATCCGATCGCTCAAATCTTTTTCCACATCGCACATCTGCTGCCAAAAAGCTGCGGAACGTCGTCCCGCGATCGCATCATGCCAAACTAACTCCAAAAGTTCAGCAGCTAAAGGGTTTTCAGCTTCCAAATTGCCACGTAATTGCTCAAAGGCTTGTTTCGCTTCAGCATGAGTAGCCATATCTTGTGCAAGTGAAATGCACTTTTTAAGTTGAGTAACAAAATTTGGGGATATAGATTGCGTCATAATAATTTCAACTAAATGAATTAGTGCAATTCCAAGCAATGAAGATCAGACTTCTCTAGAAGCTCTTGAATTGCTTGTTGTCCAGCACGAATGAGAGCTTCAACTTGATGAGTAGGTGTGTTTCCACATCTTAGCCATACTACTTTTGGTGGAGAACCATACAATCGGCTTCTTTCTGGAAAGTCTGCATCTTGAGTCACAATGCAGAAATCCTTCAATACAGCAAACTCCCAAATCTCTGTATCTGTCTTCTGTGCTAGATCGTGAAACTGCACATGACTAGCATTGGGGAAAATATCAGCCAAGCGACTAACCAATTTTCGGCTCAGGTTTTGATCGAATAGTAGTTTCAAGCAGCACTCACCGCAGCAACTATACGATGATCGCGATCGGCAGCAAACTCCAGACAAGCTCTAATGTCTGTTTCTGTCAGTTCTGGGAAGTCATCAATAATCTCAGAAATAGACATTCCAGCAGCTAACCAGCCAAGAACGTCGTAAACCGTAATCCGCATCCGACGAATGCAAGGCTTGCCTCCACGCTTATCAGGCTCAATGGTAATAATGTCACGATAGCTCATAATACAAGCACAGTGTTTACATTTATTACATCATATTGACACTCCGTGTCTATGATCAAAACTAATACACGACAATTTGTTGATATTATTTGCTGGGCAGTTCAGCACAAATACTTAACCGAACACAATGGGTAAGCAGCGAGTTCTTTCTGGGGTACAACCTACTGGTAATCTTCACCTGGGTAATTATCTAGGTGCAATACGCAACTGGGTAGAAAATCAAAGCCAGTACGAAA
>JBARVL010000129.1:0-10368 GCA_049646245.1 Crinalium sp.
TTGCCAGAGCGGTTGAATCAATCACGAGAACTATTACTAGGGCAACCCGCTAGTTTTGTAGATCCGAGAATCAGTGAGCCACGCATCCACTATATCAAACGAGCGTTAGCTAACGGTCAAGTAGAGCGTTATAGCTACACCTATTTATTCCTGCTATAACTCAATCATTGATTGGATTTGGTAAAGCATCTATTGATGCAGCTATTAGGTTTGAATCGCTTAACAAATCACTTCGGTTTGCCACTGGTTCCCCTCAAAAGGCTGCCCAAAGTGTTGAATTTGTAAAAGGTGAGAGCGATCGCTTAGGCTTAAATTTTGAAAGTACCTTGGCAGGATACAAGTCATTTGCTGGGGCAACCATTGGTACACCGTTACAAGGCAAAGCTGGACAACAAATTTTTGAGGCATTTACTCAAGCTGGTGCTGTGATGGGTTTAACTCCTGAGCAACAGTCACGAGTTCAGCTTGCGCTGCAACAAATGAGAGCGAAGAATACTCTCTCATCAGAGTAAATTAGGCAGCAATTAGGTGAATCGCTTCCGGGTACTATGTCCATCTTCGCAAGAGGGTTAGGGGTTTCGACTCAAAGCTTTGACAAAATGTTACGGAGTGGTGGACTGACTGCAACAGATGTTCTGTTACCAGTATCTGCTCAATTAAAGGCAGAAACAGCAAGTAGTGCTACAAATGCTGGGGACTCTACTGGCGCATCCTTTAATCGCTTCAATAATAGCGTGAAAGAGCTACAAGTCAATTTTGGAGCCACATTACTACCCGCAATCAAAATTGCAATGAACGGGCTTGCGGATGCGATCGCCTTAGTTTCTGACAATGGTTGGAATTTAGTAAAAGCTTTCGCGGCTATCTTTGCTACAGGCTTCAAGCTTTTGCATATTCCTCTACAACGAATATTTCAAGAGCTACAAAACTTAAGTGTAGAGCAATCTAGCATTAGTGCGAAAAAATCAACATTAACATCTCTTGACCGCGATGAGCTACAAAAGTTGGCGAAAAGGGAGCAAGAGATTGTTGAACGTCAAGCGGAATTGTCAATCAAAACCGGAGCAGTTCAATCAGGGATACAATCAGCAGTTGACTTTTCAACCCAGTTGTATTCTGATCCTAGATTTATTGATCAAAGACCACAAATTGAATCAACCCTAAAAATGGCATTAGCAGCCCAGAGAGAACTAAATGATTTTCTCAGGGGTGTGTTCAAAACCCGTTGGTAATGGCGATCGCTTCCACAGCTACCGATAAATTTTCACCAATAGAGAATAATCAGAAGCAGGCTGCTCAAATGTAGAGAAAAGGTAGTAAGTGAGCAGCCACCCAAAGTGGGAAAAATGATGCTAAGAGCGCCAAGGAAATCCCAAGGTACACTCCCAGAGTTTATTGATTTGCACATTATGGCAAGTGAAAAACCCGCTTCTAAGAGCCTATCCGAAAAATAATTAATCTCGGATAGGCTACAAGTAGATACAGATTTAAACAATAAATCCAAATAAAGCATTATCCATCCATTCCAAAGTATCTCCCATCTGTTCTCCATTATGATAAGCAGCCAAGAGAACTTCGCTGGTTTTACCCCAAGCTATAGTACCCGCAGCATCAATACCAATTGCCCCTAAATCTCTTTGATGCTGTTGTGATTCTGTAAATGAGCGTTCAAAAGCTTGAGGTAACGACATTCCATCAGTTACACGCACCACAATTCGTGCGGCTAAACACTCATCAATAATATCTTCCCCAATTCCGGTACAACTAATACCTGCAAACTCAGTGGCATAATTGCCAGCAGGCATAGCAGAATCACTAACTCGCCCAATTCGCTCAAAACCTTTACCGCCTGTTGAAGTTCCAGCAGCTAAACCACCTTGGTTATCTAAAGCCACAACCCCAATAGTACCTACGCCAGCTTTTTCTGGTACTACTAATTCTTTTTCCGCCACAACTCCAGCAGCTTCTTTAATAAAATTCTCGTCCCTTTCTTGCAGCCACTCTTTTAAGCGAATTGTAGTGAGAGGATTATATACAGGAATTTGTAATTCCCTTGCCAATTCTGCTGATCCATAATCTGATAACACTCGATCTGGAAATTTCTGTAAAGATTGAGCCAGCTTAATTGGATGTTGTACCTTAGAAACATTGATTACGCCACTAAAACGCTGGTTTGAACCATCCATCAGCGCCGCACTCATTCTAATTTGACCATCTGATTGCAGTACCGAACCTGTGCCAGCATTGAAACGGGGGTTGTCTTCAAGTAAATGACAGCCATGAACTACAGCAGCCTGTGCGCTTGCCCCTGCAATCAACAGTGCATATACTTCCTCTACAATGGCGTAGAGTGAGTTACGAACTGCTTCAATACCCTCTTTACCTTTAAGAGAACTACCAGCGCCACCATGAATAATTAGTTTAGGTTGAATTTGATTAACTGACATATTTTTAATAAATAACCACTATTTGAATTGAATGCGTGAGAAAAATCCCGTCAACACTAATAAATCACTCCTCATTCCTCACCCCTCTCTCCTCCCTCCTCCTTGTATTAGAGCGACGACAACGTTCTGAGCAGTATTTCACATCATCCCAGCAATCAGCCCACTTTTTACGCCATGTGAAGGGACGTTGACATACAGGGCAAATTTTTGTTGGTAAATCAGATTTAGAGCGTTGGCGTGGCATAAAGGGAGAGGGGGGAGGGGAGAGGGGAGAGGGGAGAGGGGGAGTGAGAAGTCATAACAGTTACCAGTGACCAGTGACCAGTACCTAGAAGCGTTACGTCATCGGCAAAGGAAGCGCGGAATTTCTGGGAATTTTCATCTTTTAAGAGTCGGCGATGAAACAATTTTTCAAAGGTCAGAAGTGAGAAAATTTGATGAATGAACAGGCATTAGCTAGGGTACGAATTGTATTAGTGGAGCCAGCAGGAGGCTTAAACGTCGGTGCGATCGCGCGTGCGATCAAAAACATGGGGCTACAGCAGCTAGTGTTAGTGAATCCAAAATGCGATCGCTTAGGGGAAGATGCCCGTAAAATGGCTGTCCATGCTGTGGATATCTTAGAAAATGCCCAGGTTGTAGCAACAATGCCTGAAGCCTTAAAAGGTTGTACTAGAGCGATCGCTACTACCGCTCGAACCCGTGCGATCGAAGCACCACTAGAAACTCCAAGAACAGTTTTACCTTGGTTGCTAGAAGGAACAGTACAATCAGCTTTGATTTTTGGACCAGAAGACCGAGGCTTAAGTAATACTGAATTAAATTATGCCCAACGTTTTCTCCGCATTCCCAGTAATCCTGAATATCCTGTTTTAAATTTGGCACAGTCCGTTGGAATTTGCGCTTATGAACTCAGCCAATCACAACAGCAATTATTAACTAGGGATCAACAAATATTCGCAGGGGATCAGGTTCTAACTTCTTCTGCTTCCATGTCGCCTCCAGCAGGAGCCACATCTTACACAAATGAGGAGAGCGATCGCGCCGATTTAGATCGCTTAGAAGGGTATTATCAACAAATGGAAGCAGTTTTATTAAAAATAGGTTACTTGTATCCCCACACTGCTGCTAGTCGTATGGAAAAACTGCGACGGATTTTTAACCGTGCTGGTGTCACCACCGCAGAAGTAGCTATGTTGCGGGGTATTTTCAGCCAGATGGAATGGAAACTTAAATTTTTGCCTGATGATACAACTGAAATCTAGCGTCAGCATTCAGCATTCAGCCGTCAGCAATCAGCTTATAGGAGATTGAGTAGGTAAATTTAGTGTTTAATGAAGGTGCATAATTTAACTTAAATGCAAATTGTTAATTGTTAATTGTTAATTGTTAATTGCTTGAGGAGTTAGGTACAAGTGGCTCAGAAGCGTGGAACTAAATCAAAGTTGTCATTAATATCAGGATCGAACAATAAACTAACATCGGGTTTAAGCAAGGGGAACTTAGATATGCGTCGCCGACAGCCGCGAGATCGACCAAAAAAAACCAGCATTCAGCAACCTGCGAAAACACCTAGCACTCTACAACCGCCACAGCAAGTCAGGCAAGTTCCCACTCACACTACCTCCCGCAATTTATATGTAGTTCCGACATCAAGACAAGCGACTACAAAATTGCAGGATAAATTACGCACAGCGCCAACATCTTTAAATCAGCGCATCACAGACACCAAGAAAATTCATCCAGCCAAGCGCCCACCTACTTTATTGACATTTTCCTCTGCCAAGCCAACAACGAACAGCAGAAAACCCAGAGATTTAGATCCACGCCATACAGCTAGAAATCATCAAAAACAACCCAAGGGAAAATTGGGGCGATCGCAACCGCGTCCCTTATCACCTCTAATGTATGTGACACGCCTGCTGATCTTAGGTATAGGTATTGGCGCGATCGTCGGTACTTTCTTGTCGATTTGGGACTCTTCTAGTCGTCACTCAGTCGAAGCTTCAGCTAATACCAATGCCACAGTTGCAGCAACGCCTGGAGAAAAAAAAAATACCATCACTGTAGCAATGGGACAAGAAATCCTTGCCCTCAAACCCCAACTACAAGCTTTAGCCACAGCAAATCCTAACTTGCAAGCTGGAGTATTTGTTTTGGATCTCGATACAGGTGCTTACTTAGATTACGATAGTACTTCTATATTTTCAGCAGCTAGCACAATCAAGCTACCAGTATTAATTGCCTTTTTTCAAGATGTTGAGGCGGGAAAAATTAGTTTTAATGAAATGTTAACAATGGAACCAGAAATGATAGCTAAAGGTTCCGGCGATATGCAATATCAAAAAGCAGGAAAACAATATACTGCTTTAGAAACAGCAACTAAAATGATGGCGATTAGTGATAACACTGCCACTAATATGTTAATTGCACGTTTGGGCGGTGCAGAAGCTTTAAATCAACGATTTCGTTCTTGGGGTTTAGTAGTCACTACAATCAACAAACTACTACCCGATTTAGAAGGTAATAATACTACTACTCCTCAAGAACTAGCTAATTTAATGGTGATGGTGAATGAAGGTCGTTTAGTTTCAGTTAGATCGCGCGATCGTCTACTCGATATCATGCGCCAAACCGTCACAAATACCCTACTACCGCCAGGATTAGGTAAAGGTGCTACAATTGCCCACAAAACAGGCGATATCGGATCTATCTTAGCTGATGTTGGCTTGATTGATATGCCCATCGGCAAACGCTATGTTGCAGCAGTAATGGTCAAACGTCCTCACAATGATGTATCTGCCAGACAACTGATTCAGCAAATATCTCGCCTTACCTACCAATACTTCGACCAATCAATAGTTAGCCCTATTACTCCCACAATACCGGAGAGTACATCTAATTTTACAAATACACCAACAGCCGTTAGCCCCATCTCTCCTGTTGTACCTGCAAATACCTCAGGGTCAATGATTACACCTTTTACCACTGAAAATTCTGCTCATAGCAATTAGGTAAAGCAATTGTTACCATAATATATTTTTCTTATCTTAATTTTGTGTTTCCTTAATCTTTTATGTATTTTTGTAAAAGATTTGGTTAATCATTAAATTAAATCGCTACTTTACTTTCAGGGCAGCAAGTAAGCGAGGATTATCGCAATGGCAACCAATTTCCAAGTATCAGGCATAGAATTGAGTAGCTTGAAACAAGCTCCAATTCATGTATCTGGTCAAATTCAGCCTCACGGCGTACTGTTCGTTTTACAAGAGCCTGAATTAAAAATACTACAATTTAGCAGTAACGTCCCTAAAATTTTCGGTATTGCGGCTGAAGATATCATCGGTAAAAACTTAGACGAAGTACTAGATACCTTCCAAGTAGAAAAACTTAAAGCTGGAATATCAGCAGATAGCTTAGATTTTATTAATCCTACTAAACTTTGGGTGAGAAAGGCTGGCGATGATTACTTAGTATTTGATGGTGTACTTCACCGCAATGCTGACGGATTTTTAATTTTAGAACTAGAACCTGCTATTTCTAATGAAAATATTCCCTTTTTAAGCTTTTATCATTTAGCTAGAACATCAATTAATCAATTACAAGCAACATCAAATTTGCGTGAGTTCTGTCAAATTATCGTTCAAGAAGTGCGGAAAGTGACAGGGTTTGACAGAGTAATGTTATACAAGTTTGATGATGATGGACATGGCTCTGTAATTGCTGAAGAAAAATTAGAAAGTATGGAACCTTACCTGGGTTTACACTACCCAGAGTCAGATATTCCACAACCAGCTAGAAAATTATTCGCATCTAATTGGATTAGATGTATTCCAGATACTTCTTCCCAACCTGCTCAAATTATTCCTGCCCAGCACCCAGCAAGTCAACGTCCACTTGATTTAACTTTATCTATCCTCAGAAGTGCATCACCTTGTCATATTGAATACCTACACAATATGAAAGTTGGCGCTTCTTTAACTATTTCTTTAATTAAAGATCAAAAACTCTGGGGATTAATTGCTTGTCATCATCAGACACCTAAATATGTTGCTTATGAATTGCGTAAAGCTTGTGAATTTTTGGGGCGAGTAATATTTTCTGAAATTTCAGCTAGAGAAGAAACCGAAGATTACGACTATCGGATCAAATTAACATATATCCAATCAGCCTTGGTTGAATATATGTCCCAAGAAGAAAACTTTATTGATGGGTTAGTTAAACATCAACCAAGTCTTCTAGATCTTACAAATGCTCAAGGCGCAGCTATATGTTTTGGGGAAAATTACACTCTAATTGGTGAAACTCCCAAAGAAGAGGATCTTAATTTTTTAGTGCAATGGCTAAGAAATAATATTAATGAAGAAGTATTTTATACTGATTCTCTGCCACATCTTTATCCAGATGCAGAAAGGTTTAAAAACTTTGCTAGTGGTTTACTAGCTATTCCTATTTCTAAACGCAACTATGTGTTATGGTTTCGACCAGAAGTGATTCAAACAGTGAATTGGGGGGGAGATCCTACCAAAGCGTTTGAATTAACTCAATTAGATGGCAATGTGCGTTTATCGCCTCGCAAATCATTTGAGTTGTGGAAAGAAACAGTCCGCTTAACATCTTTACCTTGGAAACAAGTTGAGATTAAAGCTGCACTGGAATTGCGGAAAGTACTAATTAATATTGTGTTGCGCCAAGCAGATGAACTGGCGCTATTAGCTCAAGATTTAGAACGCTCAAATGCCGAATTGAGAAAGTTTGCTTATGTAGCTTCCCATGATTTACAAGAACCACTTAATCAAGTAGCAAATTATGTGCAATTGATTGAGATGCGTTATGAAAAGCAGCTTGATGAAGATGCTAAGGAGTTCATTGGTTTTGCTGTTGAGGGAGTAAGACATATGCAGACATTAATTGATGATGTGTTAGCTTACTCGCGTGTAGATAAACAAGGTGTTGAATTTGAAATTACTGAGGTAGAGAAACCTTTAAATCGTGCTTTGACAAATTTAGGAAGGCGTATTGCTGAAAGCAAAGCTGTCATTACCCATGATGAGTTGCCAACGGTGATGGCAGATAGTACTCAATTAATGCAGTTATTTCAGAATTTAATTGGTAATGCGATTAAATTCCGCAGTGAGGACGCGCCAGTAATTCATGTGGGTGCTTCGCGGTTAGAGGATGCGTGGTTATTCTCGGTACGTGATAATGGTATTGGTATAGATCCGCAGTTTAGCGATCGCATTTTTGTGATCTTTCAACGCCTGCACACACGGGACGAATATCCAGGTACAGGCATGGGTTTAGCTATTTGTAAAAAGATAGTAGAGTGCCACAGAGGTCGCATCTGGGTTGAATCAGAACTTGGAGGCGGCGCAACATTCTACTTGACAATTCCAGTCGGAGGACGCGATCGTGAACGTAGAAGCGGACGAAAAGCACAAAACAATCTTCCTAGTTGAAGACAATCGAGGTGATATCCGCTTAATTGAAGAAGCGTTGAAAAGTAGTTCGCTACCTCACAAAGTAGTAAGTGTTAGAAACGGTCTAGACGCAATGTATTATTTACGCCAAGAAGGAGAGTATACTGATGCGGTGCGTCCAGACTTGATTCTGTTGGATTTAAACTTGCCCAAAAAAGACGGGCGAGAGGTACTAGCAGAAATCAAAGCCGACCCTGTGCTAAAACGTATTCCTGTAGTTGTGTTGACAACTTCTAGCAACGAAGATGATATTTTTCAAAGTTACGATTTGCACGTAAATTGCTACATCACCAAATCTCGTAACCTCAGCCAGCTACTCGAAATTGTCAAATTGATTGAACAGTTTTGGCTCTCTACTGTTACTTTACCGTTGACATAAGCGCAGAGACAGGAGAGAAAAGTAATGGGTGAACAAAAGCACAAAATGATGGCTGCAAGCTCAGTCTCAATAAGAATATTGCTGATTGAAGACAACTTAGCAGAAGCGAGACTTTTGCATGAAATTTTAGCACTAAGCCAGTTTAATCAGTTTAGTTTAGTTCATGTCAAACGATTGCAGGAAGCCCTAGAACAACTCAATCAAAATGAATTTGATGTCATCTTATTAGATCTGACACTACCAGATAGCCAAGGATTAGCATCACTTGCGCCCTTACTCAGCAAAGCCCCTCATTTACCCATCGTTGTACTTACAAATACTAATGATGATGAACTAGCAATTGAGGCAGTTCGCCGAGGGGCGCAAGATTACCTCATCAAACGTCATGTCAATATTAATGTCTTGGTTCGTTCTGTGCGTTATGCAATTGAACGTAAACAGGCATTAGGAGCATTACAAGCAGTAAATGACCAGTTAAATATGCGGGTTCAGCAAAGAAATGCTGAGTTACTTGAAGCCAAGGAAGTCAACCAGCTTAAATCTGAATTAGTCTCAATGATATCTCACGATTTTCGCAATCCCATGAATACTATCTTGCTTTCTGCTGGATTGCTAGAAGATAATGCTGACCAATTGAGTAAAGAGAAGAAAATTTCTTATTTTCAATTGATTCACTCAGCAATTGATGATATGGCTAGACTATTAGATGAGGTTTTAATTATTGGTAAAGCTGATGCAGGTAAACTTCAATATCAGCCTGATATTTTAGATTTAAAATATTTTTGCCACCAATTAATTGAACAAATACAACTGAGTATAGGTAAAAAACATCAACTTGTGTTTACAACTCAAGGAGAATTAGGCGAGGCAGAATGGGATGAAAATTTGCTCAGGCATATTTTATGTAATTTACTGTCAAATGCAATTAAATATTCACCAGAAGGTAGCACAGTCAGCTTAGAATTAGTTACCCAATATCAATCAGTAATTTTCTATATTCAAGATCAAGGTATTGGTATTCCTGCTTCAGATCAAGAGTTATTGTTTCAAGCTTTTAACCGTGCTAGTAATGTAGGCAAAATTTCTGGTCATGGTTTGGGATTAGCAATTGTTAAGAAATGTGTAGAAGTACACGGAGGGGAAATTTCTGTTGAAAGTAAAGTGGGAGTTGGTACAAAATTTCAAGTAACGCTACCATTAAATAGTATGGTTAAATACAGCTAATTTTAAACAGATTAATCAAGAAGAATTCAGAACTCAGGAGCCAGCATCCAGTATAAATAGGACTTACGCAAGTCCCCCTTTTTAAGGGGGATTTAGGGGGATCTGCAACGGCTGAAACGCTTATTTTAACGTTAATATTGTGTAAGTCCTGATAAAATGAAGTTTAACTAGGTAATGAAGGATTGTAAAGCTTAAATTTTGTTAAGCATTGGTTGTTACTTTGATGTAAACTAATGGGTACACTAAAGTGTAATATCGTTTCCAGTTGCAACAGAGATGATGCAAAATTTTCCTGATAAAAACTTTGCGATCCTTTGCGCTTACCTACCCTACGGGAAGCCTTCGGCTAATGCGATCCTTTGCGTTAAAAAAATATAATTCCAAAGCAACCGGATTTAATATAACTATAATGAATGTAGATAAACATTCAAAAACTTAGTTATTTATACTTATTTTATATTAAACGGTGCGTAATTTAACCCCAAAAAATATGGAGCAAAAAAAGATTAATAAGATATATTCTTCTTTAATATATACAATGCTATTTGTAGGACAATTAGCATTATTCAGCAAAACGGCTATTGCCAATACAGCCGTATTGGGCGTGATCAAAAGTCCAGAAAATCAAACTTCATGGCAGGGAATAAGGACGCGCTTACAAGCAACTGGCGTATCTTACTGTATATATGATTTTTCTAAAGTTAAAACATCCGCAGATTTAAACCCTACAGACGTAATATTGTTGCCTAATGTAACAACAATAACACCTGTGCAGGTGAAGGCGTTGCAAGAATGGATGGGTAAAGGAGGTAGGGTAATTGCTAGTGGGGCTGTGGGT
>JBARVL010000130.1:0-4618 GCA_049646245.1 Crinalium sp.
TCACGATCAAGAGGAAGCACTCAGTTTGAGCGATCGCATTGCCGTAATGCGGGCAGGTAAAATTGAGCAAATTGGTACTCCCACTGAAATTTATGAACGCCCTCGGACTCAGTTTATTGCTGATTTTATTGGTGATACCAACTTGTTTCAAGGACGTATAGAAGCAGCCGACGCTTATTCACTCGAGGTTGTGACTAAGAATAATTTAAAAATTGTTGTTGAGCCATCAGATCACAGGGATCTGAATGTTAGCAAATCCCATGAAGTTTCCGTGAGTGTACGCCCAGAGAAAATTAACTTGAGTTTATCTGCACCAGCAATGGCTGTCAATTGTTTTGAGGGACGGCTGAAGCACGTGATGTATTTAGGGACTCATGTTCATTATGTAGTGGAATTGTATACGGGCGATCGCTTAACTGTTCGACAGCTAAATACCTCTGGTAGTTTGTTTGAACCTCACATTCCCATCTATGTTTATTGGTCAGCTAAAGATTGTTTGGCTTTAAAGGATTAATGCCAGATAATGTTTATTTTTGGATTGATAATTGCCACCCTTAACTATCATGTAGAGACGCGAAATTTCGCGTCTCTACATGATGCGCCAATAGTTTCCAAGGGTTTTATGATTTATTTTGTCCAAACCGCCAAGGCGGTTGCTATAACATCCTGAACTGAATACTTTTAACCTTTAGCCTAGAGAAAACTGTGCCTCGAATCTACAAAAAAGCCCTAATCAACTCTACACGACGTAGATTTATCCAAACCTCAGCAGCCGCTTTATCGGGGCTGGCGCTGTCTAGTTGCGGTTGGACACTCGCTCAGGTGCGTTCAACTTCTAATAATGCTGGGCGGGGCGATAACAAGTTGTTATATATATACACTTGGGCTGGCTATACAGATGAAGATTTACTTAATCGCTTCACAAAAGATACTGGCATCAAAGTTATTGCTGATGTCTTTGATTCTAACGAAGCAATGTTAGCCAAAATACAAGCTTCTGGAGGTGGCGACTACAGTATTATCTACCCTTCTGACTACATGGTGCGGCAGATGGTAGAGTTAAAAATGCTGACGGAATTAGACCACTCACGTCTGCTTGGTCTTGACCAACTATTCCCCAAATTTCAAAATCCTACTTACGATCCAGATAATCGCTACAGTGTACCAATGACATGGGGTACTACAGGTTTAATTTACAACACAACTAAATTAAAAAATGAACCGCAAGATTGGGATTATCTTTGGGAGCAACAAAAGCAACTCTCTCGCAAGATGACTTTGCAAAATGATCTGCGGGAAGTGATGGGGGCGACGTTGAAAATGTTGGGATATAGTTATAACTCCACAGATCCACAGCAAATTAAACAAGCTTATGACAAGTTAGCACAACTCAAACCGAACATTGCATCTTTTACTTCTGATGCTTGGCGCACTCAAATTTTAACTGGAGATTTGCTGGTAGCTATGTGTGTTTCTTCAGATGCTAATGATTTAGTCCCAGAAGTAAAAAACTTACAATATGTGCTGCCGCGCAGTGGTTCTTCCTTATGGACAGATACGCTAGTAATTCCCAAAACAGCACCTAATCCAGATGCAGCTTATGCTTGGATTAACTATATGTTGCAACCAGAAGTGACGGCGGCAATTTGTCAGAGGTTAAGTTTTGCTACACCAAACAAGGTGGCATTTAATTTGTTACCGCCTGATGTACAAGAGAATCCGACGTTATTTCCTCCCGAATCCTTGCTGGCGAAGTGCGAAGGGATTGCTCCTTTACCAAAAAAAGTTCAAGAAATTTATGAATCATACTGGACTAAATTAACCAGCAGTTAGTAATTATATTTTGTAGGAGCGAGTTTAATTAAGATAGGACTTACTTCTAGATCCCCCTAAATCCCCCTTGAGAAGGGGGACTTTGAATTTCCCCCCTTTTCAAACCCTGCTAGTTCTGATCTAGGTTTCAGGCTTTCGGTGCGTAAGTCATAAGCTGTTGTGTTTCTAAATTTTATATTTTAGGGAGGGAGGAGAGAGGAGGGAGGAGAGAGGGGAAGAGGGTTTGATAAATTTTCTCTCAATTATAAAATGTACAATTTAGATGCGCGTTAGCTTATAAGATTTTTGTAGGATACATAGATGATGGGCGGGTTTAGTTGAGATTTTTGTAGGATACATAGGTATAGGTGAACCCGCCCCTACAATTAGATTTATTTAGCACCACCAGTACAAAAGAGCCTAATTGTTAATTGTTAATTGATAATTGTTAATTGTTAATTGTTAATTGATTATTGTGTCTACCCCAACTTCTTCTATCCCTAATTCCACGCCATCTGATGACGTTAATGAATTGCTGGCTACATCTAGCAAGGAACGTCGAGGGTTTAAATGGTTGGAACCACTGATATTGCTTGCCCCAGGTGGGTTATGGTTGGCGCTGCTGTTAGTGCTACCTGCGTTAGTAATTTTCGAGTTAAGCTTAGTGCCGAATATTCGCCCAGGTGATGTAGTTAATCCTAGTAGTTTGGCGAATTATAGTTTAATTTTTCAACCAATTTATTTGCAGGTAATAGGGCGATCGCTCTTTTTTGCTTTTGGTACAACAATCGTTACTCTATTATTAGGTTTCCCTGTTGCTTATTGGCTTGGGCAAATGGCTCCTAAGCAGTGGCGAAATTTATTAGTATTAGGGTTTATTTTACCTTTGTGGACTTCTTCTCTGTTACGTTCCTACGCTTGGATTACAATTTTACGCCCTACAGGTGTGCTGAATTCGTTTCTTACAAGTCTACATTTACCGCCTTTAGATTTACTTAATCAAAGTACGGCTGTATTTATTGGTATGGCTTATAGCTATCTACCTTATATGGTATTAATTCTTTACGCTTCTGTAGAGAAATTAGATCAACGCCTATTAGAAGCATCGGCAGATTTGGGAGCAAATCCGATTCAAACTTTTTGGAAGGTGACAGTTCCCCAAACTATGCCAGGAATTGCTGCTGGATCTTTGCTAGTATTTATTAACACTTTGGGTGATTTTGTCGATCCCGAATTGCTTGGGGGTGCATCTAGTATGACGGTTTCTAGATTAATTTATAACCAGTTTTTGGGAGCGACACAAAACTGGGGTTTTGGTTCTTCCTTGAGCATGATATTAATTTTTGCAGTAAGTGTGGCGATCGCACTACTGATTAAATATGGTGGTGATGCTACGCCTCAACGTTAACGCGATCGCATCTTAATTATTAGGTGAGTATTGATGACAGCTACAGTGGATAATCAGGAGGAAATAACTCTAGAAATGTTGCAGTCAAAGACTAAAACTCGTCCCTCCTGGCAGGTAATTTTTACCTTGCTGATGTTCTTTTATATGTACTTGCCAATCTTGGTACTAACCTTTTATAGTTTTAATGAATCCGCATATAGTGCTGGTTGGCAGGGATTTACTTTAAAGTGGTATCAAAAGTTATTTAATGATAGTCGGATTCTAACAGCACTGCAAAATAGCTTGCTGGTAGCGATTGGTGCGGTGGCTATTGCAGCAGTATTGGGAACGTTGATGGCAGTTGGGTTAGCGCGTTATCGGTTTCCTGGTAAAACTTTGTATCGTGGTGTTGCTTATTTACCTTTAATTATTCCTGATATTGCGATCGCGGTTGCTACTCTAGTATTTTTAGCAGCAGTAGGGATACCTCTAAGTATTTGGACAATTGTAGCTGCTCATGTAGTCTTTTGTATTTCTTATATTGCTTTGGTTGTTTCTTCTCGAATTAATAATATTAATCCTCATTTAGAAGAAGCAGCACTAGATTTAGGCGCTACGCCAGTACAAGCTTTTATTCAAGTTTTACTGCCTGAATTGATGCCTGCAATTATCGCTGGTTGTCTATTAGCTTTTGTCTTAAGTATGGATGACTTTTTAATTGCCAGCTTTACTGCGGGTACGGGTTCAACAACATTACCGCTAGAGATTTTTAGTCGTATTCGTACTGGGGTAAAACCCGATATTAATGCGCTTAGTGTATTTTTAATGGTTTTATCAGGTTTAGTCGCTTTTATTGCTGAAATAATTAGATATCGTGGTGAGCAAAAGCGTTCAAATTAAAAAATTAATATGAAAAATCAAATTAAGTCTTGCGTAATGTTAGGACTTTTATCAATCCTAACTGTCACCATACCTAGTTATACTAAAGCTCAACCCAAAAACTCGATTCTCAGTCAACCGAATACTATATTCAACGTAGTATCTCAAGCGGGTAAATGTCCCAAAACTGTCGGTATCTGGAATATGTATCACCAAGACGATACGACAGCCGTATACACAGTTGTAGCTGACACATTATTTATTGGAGGGGAAGTTGCAGGATTTGCCAAGTTAGTATCTCTAAAATCAAAGTGGGCAAAATTTGAAGCGCCGTTGCCAAATACCTATAAATCATGTATCGGAAAAACTAATTCTGAAACTTACCCGCAGTACGAGTTTAAATTTAACCAAGGAAAAGTTACTTTTAGTGTAGATTTAACAAAAGTTTTCATCAGCGATGTGTTTGAAGAAAAAATCATCTACGCCAAACCAACTATTGGACGACCTTATGTTATTTGGAGTCAAGATTAAAAACAGAGC
>JBARVL010000131.1:0-1589 GCA_049646245.1 Crinalium sp.
ATGAAAGCTGCTATATAACACCTTGATGAAAATAACCTTTAACCAACCAACCTTGATGCTTAAAGCTTTGACTTCCAGCAAATTAATTATATTTAGAAATCTATAGCGAGCAAGATGCTCGCACTCCTGTACCTCATAAATATGAAAGCTGCTATATAACACCTTGATGAAAATAACCTTTAACTAACCAACCTTGATGCTTAATTCTTTTACTTCCAGCAAATTAATTATATTTAGAGTAATTTTAGCTTTGCTGATTGGAATACCAATCATTACTCAATCATCACTAGCCAAAACCGTTGAACAACCTCCAATAGCTACAAAACATCAAAAATTATTAGCACAATTGCTAGGAAAATGGCAAGCACAAGATCCAGCTTCCGGTAAAATAGTAACGCTGGTTTTTACACCAAAAAGTCAATTATTTATTCTATTACAGCAAGAAAATCAAGATTCTACAGCTATTAAGATGGGTTACAAAATTAATTTCACCACCAAACCCATGCAAATAGATATTATTGTTGATAACGAGCAAAAAGTTACAACAATTTTTGAATTAACTCAAGGAAAGTTACATTTAGAATTAGAGGGAACCACCCCTGGGCAAACCAGACCTACGGCTTTTAGTGCTAAATCTAGCTACTTTGCAAAGATATCTAATGAAACAACATTACCTAAAAATGCTCAAGTAGTAGCACCAGATGCTCAAGCAAATAAACCTCGAAAAAGTATAGCAGAACAGTACATTGGTATATTGAACAGGGCGCAACAAGCTTATTACCTGGAAACCGGAAAATTTGCAGCAGACTTAGATGAGCTTGGTATTATTACTACCTCAGAAACTGAATTTTACCGCTATCAGATTAGATCGGATGACGATTTTAATCAAAGGGTTAGCATCACTGCTCAAGCGAAAACTGCTGAATTCCCTAGTTATACTAGCGTTGTATTTGCTAAAAAAATTAATGGTAAGACTCGCACAGGCGCAGGCATTTGTGTAACTAATAAGCCTTCTACATTACCACCTAAAATAATAAAAATCTCCCAGGGCAATTCATTAAAGATAGAATGTCCCGTTGGGTCGCATCTAGTACCTTAAAATTTAATTAAGACTAAAGCCGAGCCTAAAACCTAGATCCCCCTAAATCCCCCTTTTTAAGGGGGACTTTGAATCTTCCCCCCTTTTTTAACCCTGCTAGGGGCGATCTCTGCCTAAGCCCTGTTAATATTAAAACTTACCTACCATAATGTAATTACAAGGTTTGAGATTCTCTGGGCAGGTAGCGCAAGCAAATACAGGCGCTAGAGAAACCAAATTTAGGATAATTGTTAATTGTTAATTGTTAATTGTTAATTGAATGCAATGATTGATACCGTCCTTGATGTTCGCAATTTACAGGTGCAATTCCCAACTGATGAAAGGCTGATTAAGGCAGTTGATGGTATTTCCTTTGAACTAAAACGAGGGCAAACACTCGGAATTGTGGGCGAGTCAGGTTCGGGTAAATCTGTCACTTCTTTGGCGGTAATGGGTTTAGTGCCTAGCCCTGGCAAGATTAGTGGCGGGGAAATTTGGTTTGAGGGGGTGG
>JBARVL010000132.1:0-2579 GCA_049646245.1 Crinalium sp.
GATGACACCACCCTGAAAGTGTGGGATCTACAGACAGGAACCGCACTTTCTACCCTGACTGGTCATAACGACTGGGTACGAGCAGTAGCAATTACCGCCGATGGCAAAACCGCCGTTTCTGCTTCCGATGACACCACCCTGAAAGTGTGGGATCTACAGACAGGAACCGCACTTTCTACCCTGACTGGTCATAACCACCCGGTAATAGCAGTAGCAATTACCCCCGATGGCAAAACCGCCGTTTCTGCTTCCGATGACAACACCCTGAAAGTGTGGGTTCTACAGACAGGAGCAGCACTTGCTACTTTTATTGGTCATAAATACTGGGTACTAGCAGTAGCAATTACCCCCGACGGCAAAACCGCCGTTTCTGGTTCAAGTGACAATACCCTGAAAGTATGGGATCTACAGACAGGAACCGCACTTTCTACCCTGACTGGTCATAACGACTGGGTACGAGCAGTAGCAATTACCCCCGATGGCAAAACCGCCGTTTCTGGTTCACGTGACAACACCGTGAAAGTGTGGGATCTACAGACAGGAAGCGCACTTTCTACTTTTAGTGGTGAGAGTCCTATAAATTGCTGTGCAGTTTCCCCAGATGGATTAACAATTGTTGCAGGAGAACAATCAGGTCGTGTTCATTTTCTGCGGTGGGAAGGTGGTTAATCAAATGAAGAATATTGCCAAAAACAGCGTTAACATTCCTAGATATCCGCCAGAATTTAAACAAATCATTACCTTTAAAAATCGCAACTTTGTCGGGCGTGAATTTGTCTTTACTGCTATCAATAGCTTTCTCGATCAATATGATCGAGATTCCTCGTTCCTAGCCTCTAGCTAGGAATGCTATTTCACTAATATCTTGCACCTGTCGCCATAACCCGCCTGGGGTTCAAACCCCAGGCTAATAGCGAAAGTCTTCTAAAGAAGACTGGGAAGGAATTTCAGTCCATGTTAATGGACTTTAGCTATTAGCCCAGAACTTGAGTTCTGGGCGGGATTTGAGGCTTACTGACATTGGTGCAAGATCTGAGTTTCAGAGGCTCCACCGAGCTAAAATTGTTTGGGAACAACAATATAACCACTCTCAAGGTTTCCTAATACCAAATTACGCTCAATTCCCCAATACCACCAATGTGCAGCAATGTAGGCACAAATTAACGCATCTAATTGATCTTCTAATGCTTTGAGAGTTGCACCTGTGCTAGGAAATTTTGAGCTTAAAGAATCACAAAGATACAAAGAACTCACAAAGGAAGGCGAGAGAGCTAGGCTAGGCTGATAATTAGGTAATATCTCCAGAATATAACGGCAGAGTTTTTTTAGTTCTATTTGACGCTCTGCCAATTTTCCTTTTTTATATTTTAAAATGCGTTCTAAGTTAAATAAATTTACCATTGCTGCGTGGGGATATACTTCTATTTGATACCTTTGCAACTTTTGAGGTTCTATAATTGGTGCGTGAACAAATCCACGCAATTCTAATTCTAAGCCAAATTGAACAGTTTTTTGAGCATAAGAACGGGCTAAACTTGCAGGATAGCAACCAGCGTGATATTTACCAAAATATTTATGACTAAGTTTATCTGGTAGGCGCATTCCTGTAGCATTAGGGATCAAAGTTGGCGCATCTACTGCAATTATTCCTGGTTCATCAGGTAATATCCAAGTTTCCAGCCAATCAAGAATATCTGCATTTGATTGTTGGCGGTCTAAATTTAATATTTCTAATTGATTATTTCGCCATTCTAAGCAGCATAATCCACTAGCGCCAGACACCCAGCCAAAATCTATCCCGATAAATTTCATTGTTAATATATTTATTAGTTAAATTTTACCTCCCCATCTATCTAAAAGGAGTAATTTTAAAGCATAAAAGAAGTAATTGATAACTGCTATAAAAGCTTTATTGTTCCTGCATCAACCGCAGATAGTTTTTCCTTAGCTGCGCCAAATTCTCAATCATGCGATCGCTCAAATCTTTTTCCACATCGCACATCTGCTGCCAGAAAGCTGCGGAACGTCGAAAGAGCGATCGCATCTTGCCAAAGTAACTCCAATAGTTCAGCCGTTAAGGGGTTTTCAGCTTCCAAGTCGCCACGTAATTGCTCAAATGCTTGTTTCGCTTCAGCATGAGTCGCCATATCTTGCGCTAATAATAAACACTTTTTAAGTTGGGCAACGAAATTTGGGGATATAGATTGCGTCATAGGAATACACGGGATGCGGGAAACTCAGAGTCTTCAGACCTCTCTAGGGAAGCGACACGAGCGAATGAGAGTCGCCGTCGTAACGATCAAAACTAAGTAACTCCACCTAAAATATAAAACCTCAACTCACCCCTCCCTGTAAACGGGGAGGGGCAGGGGGTGGGGTTCTACAATTAATTATGTTGACATACTTAATACACGACAATTTGTTGATATTATTTGCTGGGCAGTTCAGCACCAATACTTAACCGAACACAATGGGTAAGCAGCGAGTTCTTTCTGGGGTACAACCTACTGGTAATCTTCACCTGGGTAATTATCTAGGTGCAATACGCAACTGGGTAGAAAATCAAAGCCAGTACGAAA
>JBARVL010000133.1:0-8762 GCA_049646245.1 Crinalium sp.
CTAGATACAACCCAAGTGTTCGTGCGACGGCTAATGGCAGGGAAAAATCCTTTAAGTACTCCAGGGAAAGATCACCTGCACCATCGCTTACTAGCTTGGGGTTTTTCTCAACGGCACGCAGCAATTATTCTTTGGGCAATTACCTTAGTTTCTAATTGGGTAGCAATGAGAATGCAAGGAATGAGCGGAACAATGATGCTTGCTACTACTATTGGGATTGTCTTGTTATTAAGCTTTACTGTTTGGCGACGGTTACGGGCAGTATTTAGGGCAACAAAAGGAATCGCCAGATAGTTGCTGAAATTGAAGTTGAGCAAGGTCGTTTGTGATAATCAACCACCATTTTTTACATCTAAAAAATTAGGCTTTTCAGCATCAGTTACAATCGAGCGAATTCCTTCTAGAGTAGCTGGAATACTGCGGGGGTCTATAAATATCACTTTACTGCTGTTGCTTTTACCAATGGTCATTCCCATGTCGAGATAATTTTGAGCGATTAAAAACTGCAAAGATTCGCGAGCGTTAGGATCAGTTTTGATAGTGTTAGCAATGATTTGGATAGCGTCAGCATTAGCCTGAGCCTTAAGGACTTGCTGTTGACGTTCTGCTTGCGCTTTGAGAACGATGGTTTTTTGTTGACCTTCTGCTTCTAAAATGGCAGATTTTTGACGCGCTTCTGCTTCTAAAACTTGTGCTTCTGCTTTACCTTTAGCACTATTAATTGCAGATTCTCGTTCACCTTCAGAGTTTAAAATTGCTGCCCGTTTTTTACGTTCAGCAGCCATTTGTAATTCCATTGACTCTTGCACTGCCCTGGAAGGAATAAGGTCTCGCAATTCTACCCGGGTTACTTTTACCCCCCAAGGATCAGTAGCTTCGTCAAGTTCTCGTAGAAGCATTTCATTTATTTGACTACGGGCTGTAAAAGTTTCATCTAGTTCTAATTTGCCCATTTCTCCGCGAATTTGTGTCAGCACCAAATTCACCATTGCGGCATGGAGATTTTCTACTTTGTAGTAGGATCTCTCCATATCAAGGATGCGCCAGTAAACTACAGCATCAACGGTAATTGAAACGTTATCGCGAGTAATACATTGTTGAGGGGGAATGTCTAAAACTTTTTCCCTAACATTTCCTTGAAATGCAACTCTTTGAAATACAGGAATCACATAATTGAGTCCTGGGGTGAGTTTTTTGCCGTTATATTTTCCTAATGTTTCAACTAAGGCTTCGTCTCCTTGTTTGACAATTTTAACGCCTGAAAGAGCCGAGCTACCTAGAAAAACAGCTATGATTAAACCGAATAAGTCTCCCATTTTAAGCCTCTATTTTGAGTAAGATGAGCTTTTTGTAGTAATGATTAGGAATCTAATAAGTTTTTTGGAACTACGACTAGGGTAGTTCCTTGTCTGCCAATAACATAAACTTTTTGTCCTGGTGCGATCGCGCTAGTATCTCCACAAACTGCCCGCCAAGAACCACCTTCATATAACACCCGCCCTGGTTGTTCAGGTAAAATTTCGGTTATTGTCTCAGCTTCAGTCGCATCACTAATGCTAGATATCTTACGCTTAGGCATTAAGCGATGCGTCAGCACAATAAACGCAACAGATAGCCCTAGCCAAATTCCTACCTGTAAAGCAATCTGTGATGGTAGCAGCCTAGCGATTAAGGCTACTAACAAGGCGCTAATGCCCATCATAAATGCCGTAAAAGCTGTAGGGACAACAACTTCTAGCAAACACAGTAATGCTCCTACAGCTAACCAAAACACAGTAGGGTGAACCTGGAGGAAAAACGCTGTAGACATAATTAAGGGAGGATGAAGAAGGTAATATAAAGGATAAAAAAAGCCAAAAGTAGGCATTTTGCTCCTAAATTTATTAGTAAAGTTGATTGGATAGTTGATGTTTCATATCTCTACTCACCTGCCCCAAAATTATTTATGTAAATAAATGCTTTTCATGCTATGTAAGAGTGGTAAAGCGTCCCACCTAACGATTTACTACAAATCTTGTTCTCTAAATTCCGTTGATTAATCCTATGAATACAGCTTGATTTTGCAGTTTTCCGTTAAATTTAATATTCTATTTATAAGTTGTTAGCTTTATGATTAGTTCCAAGCCACTGATTCACTGTCTAAATTCAGCTTGTTCCCGTCCACTGAATCCGATATCTAATAAGTTTTGCGAGAGTTGCCATACACCTTTAGTTTATCGCTATCTCTGGGCTGCTGACATATCTGCCAAGCTGATCCCACCTGGAGAGTTAGTCAACGATAGATATGAAGTTATTGATGATCAGATTTGGCTTGATACACATCCCAATCTACCACCACAGGTGAGCGATCCGTTACCAGAAGCGATTATTCCTTATCTACGTCTTTATCCTTACTGTTTACACTTACCGCAGGTGTATGGCTATGCGACGCTAAGTAAAGGCTCAACTCCAGACCAAGTTTTGTTACTGGAAAATGTGCCAGTCGATGCTAACGGCAAGTTATTACCTTCAATAGTACAAGCATGGCAGGAAGCATCCCCAGTGCGTCAAGTATACTGGCTGTGGCAAATTCTGGAATTGTGGCAACCCTTAGTAGAGCAGGGCGTGGTTTCTAGTTTGTTGGTTGCGGATAACCTGCGGGTTGAAGGCTGGCGAGTTAGGCTGCGGGAATTTTATGCTGATGGGGTAGAAAATGCGATCACAGATCCTCAAAATAATTCCTCTAATCAAACATTTATACCAGGAGCCGTAAAACCAACTCTAGAACAGTTGGGAAGTTCTTGGGAATCTTGGTTTAAAACGCCACACCAGCAGCTAGAAGAACCGCTAACAGCAATTTATCAGCTTATGCAAGCCAAAGATGCTTCATACTCGGCTATTGCTAGTTCTCTTAACCAACTTCTACTAGAACAAGCCGCGTTATTACCTTTAAGTTGTTTAGTTGCTAGTGCTACAGATGCGGGTCCAGGGAAGCAGCATAATGAAGATAGCTATTATCCCAAAAATGATGATATTTCAGCTTTAAAAAGTAGCAATGGTAAAACTCCAAGTCACTATAACGAGCAACTAATTTCACACCTATCAATTGTTTGTGATGGTATTGGAGGTCACGAAGGCGGGGAAGTTGCAAGCCAGTTAGCGGTGCAGTCTTTGAAGTTGCAAGTGCAAGCCCGCTTAACAGAAGTAGTAGCAGATCCCGATATTATCACTCCTGATATTGTCTCGGAACAATTAGCAGCAGTTATTCGCGTGGCAAATAATTTAATCGCAGCCCGTAATGATGAACAAGGGCGAGAGTCACGCCGCCGGATGGCGACAACTTTAGTGATGGCATTGCAACTGCCTCAGCAAGTAAATACAGCTAAAGGTGTTGCTAATTCCCACGAACTTTATATTGCTAGTTTAGGAGATAGTCGCGCTTACTGGATCACTCCTCAGTATTGCCAACAATTGACAGTTGACGATGATGTGGCAACCAGGGAAGTACGTTCAGGAAAAAGTATATATCGGCAAGCACTGGCTAGACCAGATGCGGGGGCATTAACTCAAGCAATGGGGATAAAAGATGCTGAGTTTTTGCGCCCAACTGTGACTCGATTCATTATTGAGGAAGATGGCTTATTGTTGCTGTGTTCTGATGGGGTAAGTGACAACAGATTAGTAGAGCAATATTTGACAGATTATGCCGAGCCAGTTTTGGCAGGTAAGATCTCTGTGGAATCAGCAGTTGAGTCTTTAATTAATTTGGCTAATCAAAAAAATGGTCACGATAATTCCTCGGTTGTTTTAAGCTGTTGTAGAGTTAGCCCAGAAGAGCCGATAGCACTGAAAAAAAGAGCTACTACCAGTTTGAGTGCGCCTGTAATGGTATCCGCCGATTTTGTGGAATCAGCAAATGTGTATATGGATGCAGAACTGGTGACACCGGAAGAGGTAAAACCAGCAGATATTGCTCAAGACCGCAATTGGAATATCAGTTTGGGTGCAGCATTAGGATTGCTAATACTATTAATTGGTGCTGGGGCATTTGGTTTAACTGCTTGGTGGCTACTTAATCCTCAAAAAGTTGAGATGATTCGCGATCGCAACTTGAGACAAGAACAGACTCCACAACAGTCTCAACCTTTTAATGTAGAATAATTTTTTTCAACGCATTAGCCGAAGGCTTCCCGAAGGGTAGGGCGCAAAGGGAAGCGCAAAGGGCGCAAAGGTGGAATTTTGCTTTTCCCCTCCCTCTTCTCTCGTCTCCCCTCCCTCTTCCCTAACATCAAAGATTCTGATCGAAAGGAATGCACCCTCCTATGGCAAAATATTAAGGTTGTCCTATCAAGTTTAGGAAGAGGCACTGTTATTGGTACAGGCTTTCTTCTATGAGAAATAATATATGAAAGTTGGCGATCGCGTCCGTGTTAAAAACTCTGTGATTGTTTACCACCATCCTGAACATCGTGGTCAGCCCTTTGATATCAAGGATCAGGAAGGAGAAATCTTGGCGGTTGTAACTCAATGGCAAGGAAGACCTGTTAGTGCTAATTTCCCATTGCAGGTGAAATTCCAGCAAAAATTCCGCGCCCATTTACGGGATGATGAGTTGGAGTTAGTAGAGTAGTGTTTAGGTGCGTAGGCGTTGAGAAGCCCGTCCTAGACATCGCGCTTAGGTCATCGGCATTAAATCTTATGCAATAAATATATTGTTCTGAGTTATCGCTTACGGCGATTGAACCAGCCAAAAATGTTGATGTCCCCACGCATTTTTGCTAGTTCTTGTCGGTTACTTTGGGCTGTAAGCTGATACCATTCACAGTAGATTTTAAGCTCTTGGCGATATTCCGCTTCACGGCGAAACTCGTAAGCCATTTGATATGAGGCAAATATTTCCGCAGCAGGGGGAATTTGGGGAATAATTTGTCTAAATTCTTTGGACATATTTTTTATTATTAAAAAAATATTAATCTTTTGCTGGTCTGTGTGTTCTGCTATACAGCGAAATAAAAAATGATCTTGTAGAATACCTAAATCTGCTGTAGCGGGATTTTTTAAAGCGACACAGGCACATTTACCAGTCACACATCATGCCACCATACAGCCTATTAAATCCTAGCATTGAGCAGTTAGTAGCGGAGATTGTGGCTGTTAATCACGCTTGGAAGGAAGCGCGAGATTTATTAGAAAATGCTTCCCCTTTGGCTATTTCTTTAAGAGAAATCAAAACTCGTTTACAGATGCGCCTGTTGCGTAGTTATTCACCAGAGCAAGTTTATCTGGAATTAGATACAACTGTTGAGCAGGTAAATTGGGAATTTGATCCAGAGGCAGAAGCAGGGGAGCAACTTTATGGTTTACTGCTACGAGAGCCAATTAAGGGTCGCTGGAATGCTGAACATCTGCCTGTAAGGGTAGCTAAAGAGGTGCTTTCGGAGTCTGAGTTACAGCTATTTACGAGAGTTTAAAGTAGTTTTCTTAGCACAAATGCACAAAGATAACTTAAATAAACTGATTGTTGTAGCAGCTTGTGAGTAACGTATTTAAAATTGAGGAGGGGAGAAATGATTGCTAATTTTATATTTATTGGGCTGACTATAGCAATATTTGTGATTGCTGTAGGTTTCGAGTGGCATTTTACTAAAAAATACACTGATTATTTTTCTAAAGAAAGTCAAAATACCAACAAGGCAGTTGAATCTTTAAAAAATCAACTGTCTAATAACAAAATTGCTAATGGAGAAGTTAATTTAAAAGAATTTCCTAACTGGGATTGGTTAAAAGAGCATATAGAGGGCAATTTTAGAGAAGATGGAGTTTATGCTGCCCAGATCAAGTATAGCCGCTTTGTATTAAGAAAATATCCGGCTGTTCTTACTTGGTCAATACCGCGTAGTTCCTTGAAATTTATACCTGGTATCCTCACAGCAATTGGTATTTTGGGAACTTTTTTTGGTATCCAAATCGGGCTTCAGGATATAAATTTAAATAGTACAGAAAAATTTTCGCAGTTATTACCTTCTATCCAACAATTATTGGATGGAATGAGAACTGCATTCTTGACATCGCTATTTGGATTGGGCTTTGCTAGCCTTTTCACTCTAATTCTAGCAGGCTCAGAAGGGGTACGAAAAACGCTTCGTAAAAATGTACAAGATGAATTAGATAAAATTGCTAGGTTAAAAACTGATGCTGATTTAGAATCGAATCAATTAACTGCTGAAGCGATTGGGAAAGCTACGGGGACGCAAGTAAGTTATGCGATCGCTCCCTTAATTAACCCTATTGCGGAACATTTAAGAGAAATTAGAGTTGCCCAAGTTGCTCAAAATCAGCTTACCTCAGAAGCGATCGGTCAACAAGTTGCATTAGCTTTAGCGCCTGGATTTGCAGAAATACGCAATGATTTATTAGCACAACGCCAAACTATTGAACAGCAAAGACAAGAACTTTTAACCACATTAATTAAAGAATTGCGAACAGAGGTAATTGAACCTGTTGTTTTGCGGTTAGAGGAAAGCGCACAATTAACTAGAGAAGCTTCCCAAGCGGTGAGAGAACTCAAGGACGCATTAGGTGAAATCACTCAAAGTTTAGCCGAATCAATCCAAACAATTCAGAGGTTTCAAGAAAATACACTTGGTCAACTACAACAATTTGCAGTAGATTTACGAGAAATTTTAAGCCAATTTCAAACAGAAACTCAAGGTGTTCTTCAACAAGTAGCTACGGAAATTCAGCAAGCAGTATCTACCAGTATCGAGGGTTTAGCTATCCAACGGCGAGCTTTTATTGATAGTGCTACACAAGCAGCTAGGTTTTTTCAAGGTATTCAAGAAAATTTGCAAGAAGCTTTAAAAACTCAAGCAGAACAACAAAAAGAAATGTTAGAGGGTGTTGAATCGCAAACCAGTAAAATATTATATGAAGCGAAGGAAGCGTTTTTAACTCAGTCTCGAACCCTTGAAACTGTTGGAGTAACAGCTTCAAATTTGATGGATACAGCTAGAACAAATTTAGAGGGAACATTAAATAATATTGACGAAAATCTCCAAAACACTCGGAATACGGTACAGCATGAGTTAGAGAATTTTAGAGTTAATTATCAATCAGCTTTAGTAGAGTTTTTTGAAAAACAAAATAATTTGCTGAATGATACTTTAGGGCTGCAACGTGATGGATTAGCAGGAGTTGTTGCCGATTTACAAAGAGTGTTTGTAGAAGAAGCTGAACAGCGTAGGAATTTAGCCGCGCAAGTAAACGATAGCATGGCAAGAATTAATGGGACTGTTCAAAGAGTTAGTGAACTAGCTAATGTAGTGGGTTTAAGTTCTAGTGAACGTTTAGCACAGTTAATAGAATTATCTAGAACTATTAGCGGTGAGGCGCAGCGTGTAGAAAGAGCTTATCAAAATATGGGTAATCAATTTAATCAAGCTTTAGATAACTGGAATCAACAGATTATCACTTATTTAGATGAAGCTACGAACTCACAGACAACTTTCTTTAATCAGGCAGATAATAGCATGGCAAAAGTTTGTAACGGTTTAAATGAGACAGCTAATGATTTATTGCGTGCATCTAATTATTTAGTAGCGACAGCTAATGAAGCCAAAAATGGAGGAAATAATCAGTGAGTAATTTTTCTCAATTCGATGTAGAATCAGAATTTGAAGAACAAGAGGATTCTAGTTTTTTATTATCAATTGGCGATTTAATGTCTGGCTTGCTGATGCTGTTTGCTTTGTTATTTATCATTGTGCAGATGCAGCTTAGTGAGCGAATTCAAGAAGTTAAAAGATTAGAAACTGAACTCGCGGAATATAAAAAAGCTATTGATGAGTTACCAATTAGAATCCTTAATGCTATTAATGGCAATGTAGGCGGTAAGGGAGTATTTATAGTCGATCCAAAAACAGGTGATGTAAGTATTGCGGAACGTTTGTTATTTGATGAGGGAAGCGCGGAACTAAAACCGGAAGGAAAAAAGTTTTTGCAATCATTTATCCCTGTGTATAGCCAGGTGATTTTCTCTAATAAAAAATTTGATGAGCAGATTACTCGCATTATAATTGAAGGTCATACTAGCTCTGAAGGTTCAGATAAAGTTAATCTAGAATTGAGTTTGCGACGATCTTTGTCTGTTTCTGATTATATTTTTTCTAATCAGCTAAATTTTCCGAGTAAAGTGCAATTGAGAAATAAGATATTAGCAGCAGGAAGAGGTGAGATTGATGCCGATCAAAAAATTGATAATCCAAGCGATCGCAAGGTAGTTTTCCGCTTTCAGTTTAAACGTGAAGATTTTAGTAAATGGTTCCCAAAAGTGCGATCGCCAGTGAGTCAACCATGAATTTTCGGCAACTTCATCTTAATCCCTCACAACCTCCTAGTTATCATCCAACAGAATTAATTAAACTATCGGAAGGTAGAAAAACTGATAGTTATTCAAAAATTCTTGCAAATATTCCCAGACTTCCCAGAACTAAACCTCGCTCTCTTACAGAAATTATTGAAGATATTCAAAGCAATCAAATTCAGCAAGTAAGTGTACTAGAGTGGGTTTATTGTCTTTATCATAAAAATACTTGGGATGCTCAAAATCAAGATTTACAGATAGCTTCATCTCAAGCTATTTGGCAAGCAGCTAAACAAAATTCTTGGCTTTTACAAAAGTTACTTTGGCGTGTTGTCCTTTATTATAGTGGTCAGAAAGAAACAGCAATTGCTTCTTCTTTAGTTGATACCTTGCCAAGTACTATTAAATCTAATAGTATGAC
>JBARVL010000134.1:0-9593 GCA_049646245.1 Crinalium sp.
GGGGAGCAGGGGAGCAGGGGAGCAGGGGAGCAGGGGAGCAGAGGGGCAGGGGAGCAGGGGAGCAGAGGGGCAGGGGAGCAGGGGAGCAGGGGAGCAGGGGAGCAGGGGAGCAGGGGAGCAGGGGAGCAGGGGAGCAGAGGGGCAGGGGAGAATTTTTAACGCTTTATTAACCAAGGCGAAGGATTTTTAATCATATTAACTAAACCACCCAAAACTCTGTTATAAGTTGCGTAAAGTTCTCTGCCCACCTCAATATTTAGATAGTTGCATCTCACCGAAAATTCAATCCATGTCTGAGTTTCAGCAGCTTCAGCCTCGCAATCATTAAGCTTTGCTACAAACGCTGCTTCATAACGACGCTTACGCCAAGCTTCTGCTAAGTTAGCGCAAACAGAACGTGACGAACGACGAACCTGGTCTGTTAAAGAATATTTCTCCTCTAGAGGAAACTTTTTAGATAATTCAAAAATCTTCATAGCTGCATCAAAAGCCATTTGATAAATTTCTAAATCCTTATGATCTTTAATAGGTTCTCTAGTCATCCCCTGTACCCCTCTGCCCCTGTACCCCTCTGCCCCTCTACTCCCCTGCCCCCCTGCCCCTCTGCCCCTCCGCCCCTCCGCCCCTCTGCCCCTCTAAGGCAACCAGCGAGGACGAAACCCTGGTAAAGGCAGTTGTTGTGGTTGCTGCTGCTGCGTGTTTGAGTCTTCTGTTGGAGGTGTGATTGGGAGTAGCCACAGCAGACTATTAACGATCGCTTGTCCATCGTTGGTAGTCAAACTACCTGCTTTCGGTAGTTGTTTATCGGTGACTAACTGATCGAATAACAAGGCTAAACCGTCTGGAGATAAACTTATATGAATGTCACGCTGATTTGGCAATGCCAAGATCGGGGTCATTTTAGCTTTCTTGAGATCGACTGTTGCTAATAATGGTTGTTCTTGGTATTCCTCACTTTTCTTTAACTCGGTAATTAGACAGTAGAGTTGATCGGAGCGGGGATCAAACTGAGCGTCTAATATTGAACCTGTGGTTTTGAAAAGTTCTTTTTGTACACCTTGATTGGTTACTAAAAATAGCGATCGGGTATAGTTGGTATTAAACTTCAGCATTGCTGCTGCTGTACCATCTTTGGAAAAGCTGAAAACTTTAGCATACTGAGCCAGAAAATCTAGCGGTTTGGCTTTGGGTGTCGTTGGCAAAATGGCAATTCCTTGTCCTTGCGCTACAGCCACAGCATCACTGTCAGCAGTAATTAAAAAGTCTCCTCCTGGTTGGTTTTCCAATGGTTGAGGCGCTGCATTTGGTCGGATTACCCATAAACCAAATTCTCCTGGTTTGTTCCGGTTCACTCGCTGAACAATTATTGTCTGCCCGTCGGGGGACAGATCAAATTTCATATTTTGAAAATTTTTACTGTCTAATACTAGGTTAATTTTGCCAGCAGCTTCTGGTTTGGTTTCTGGTGTATCAGGAGATCTAGGATTAATCCCAGTAGTCACTGTATAAAGCTGCTGTTCAAATACTCCTGGTTTTTGGCTTAACCAGTCGGCAGCAGAAAATAAAATCTTTGTTCCTTCTGGGTAAATTTTAAATTCGTTAACCGCCATATCAGCAGGAGTCAGCACGGTTTTTTTCTGCTGGGTGACGTTATAGAGAATTAATCGTCCTTTTTCTTGTGGTTCAACTCCGATATAAGCGAAGGCGCGATCGCGGGTGCTAAATTGACCATAAAAAGGATCAATTAATTTTCCTTCTTCTTTTCCTAATTCAGTTTTAGATTTATCTTTTGATCCTTGGAGTTGCACTTTATAGTTAGTGCCATAAAAAACGGGGGCAGTCAATGTGTATGCCATCCGCCGTCCTGCCCAGCTAAATTTTCCTGGGAGAGGTGGATCTATTCGCAGGTTAGCTTCAACACTAGCTTGATCCATTGGGCGGTTAAAGTTCATTATAAATGAAGTATCTTCCGCTCCAACTTGTTGATTAGACCAACTAAAATTACGCACACGAGGCGCTGTGCGATCGCCACTCCCAATCAATATACCAATTAGCGCTATCAATACTAACATCAGCGCGATCGCTGCACGGTCTAATGGTTGCAGGAATTTAAATTTATCAGCTTTTTTTGAAATTTTTTCCATTGCTTGCTAATAATTATAAGGATTTTTTGGTTGGGGAATCTGCTTCAGAGAATTAGCTGCTATTGTGAGAGTACGCTTGCCGTTGAGATTTTCTGTCCTCATTGTCCCTTCTATTTCTAACCAAGTATCGGCGGGATAAGCTTGAGTAGATTCAGTTAGCTTCACGGGTAAACCTACAGGATAAGCATCAGCAGCACAACAGGTAATTACAAACCGAGAAATTAATAAATATTGCTCTGGCAATGGTGCATCTTTCGGATAAACTACAAATCCATCTACCTTGACTTTTTGCCCTGTGTATGCGTCTGGTTCGGGATAAACATTAAGAGTACGCGCCCAATCAACGAGCGATCGCTCTTCCGGTTTTTGAGAACTGCGAAATGCTTGGGGTTGTGAACGGGTGATCACGGCAGATTCAGCTACTCCCCGTTGATTTGCTGTTTGGCTTGCAAATACTTTGGGAGTAATTAATAAACCTAAAATAGCTGTCACCAGTAGCAACGCACTACTCCAACCTGGAGGAAATAAAGTAATGTGTTGAGGTAATTGCCCAGTCGGTTCTACTCTTCTACGTTTACTCTTTTTGCCACTAGAAAAACTTTGCATCAATTTAGTCAGCAGTTGCACTAATTTCACAACGCCGATTAAAAGTAACATCACACCTGTAACGACTACTAGCCAAAAGTAATCGGGGTGAATCAGCAAGTTTAAAGTATCAGTAAGCCAATATTTAAGCAGCATCCCACCCCAAGCAAGAATGGCAAGGATGTCTAATAAAGACAATACCCAAAAGTTACCCTGAGATTTAGCAGCAGATGATTTAGCTGACATGGAAGTTAATAATTAGTGTCAACAGAAAAGTTAATAGCGCGGCAAGACCAAATAAATAAATTACCGCTTTGGGACGGAAAACAGATAACATTAAACCAACGCCTTTGAGGTCAATCATCGGACCAAACACTAAAAATGCTAGTAATGACCCAGTGGTAAAGGTAGCAGCAAAGGAAAGGGCAAAAAAGGCATCTACCGTTGAGCAGATAGAAATTAATCCTGCTAACAGCATCATTGCTGCGATCGATGTAATTGGTCCTTGACCAAGCTGGAGGACAACTTCTCGTGGTATAAGTACTTGAATAGCAGCAGCGATCGCACTTCCCACTACTAAAACCCCACCTAATTCTCGTAACTCCTGAACTGTATTTTCCAGTAATAAATTTAATCTGTCAGCTAGGGGTTTTTTATTGGTCGATGCCAAGATCGATGCTTGTAATACACTGGCATCCATGCGTAGGGTTTGACCACTTTGACCTAATAAAAAAGTACCCGATTGTAATAAAAATGGTCGATCTTCAACAACAGATGCTTGCTCAACCTTTTCTGGCAATATTAACGAGCGAGCAACTGCTGGTTGTAGCATTGGACGTGGATCTGATTGGAAACTAAAAACACACCCAATAATCGTGGCAATTAGTAAGGAAAATGCTACCCGCATTACTACAATTTCTGGTTGATCGCGAAAAGCTACCCAGGTTGACCATATTACAATGGGATTAATGGTTGGCGCTGCTAGTAAAAAACCCACTGCTACTGGTACTGGTACACCCTGCATCAGTAAACGTCTTGCTACTGGAACATTGCCACACTCACAAACAGGAAACAAAAAGCCCATCACACTGCCAAAAAACGCCCCTAAAATTGGGTTACGGGGCATAATGGCGATGAGTTTGCCTTCATCAATAAATAACAGTAGCAAACCGGAGAGCAATACCCCCAGTAGTAAGAAAGGCATCGCCTCGACTAATAAACTTAAAAAGATGGTAAAGGCATTATTTAGCTGGTTCATGCGTTATCAATTAACAATTATCAATTATCAATTATCAGTACATCTTAATTTGTCACACCAACGCTCAATTCTGCCCTCGCTTTCATTCCCAGACGCAACGCAGGGAAGTCTGAGGACTTTCTGCTTTTGAACGTTAAATTTCCACTTGAACTTTCTAGCTGATGACTGATGACACCAAAGCTGAACCTTAATTAGGATAGTCTACGGTGGTAACTAATCATAGTTTTACTATAAATAAGTACTTGTTAGCTATTGTGCCAAATAAATTTTTATCTTTACCCTCTGTCTCCCAAGCAAGTAATCAAGATTTACGTTTAGAGTCAACCTTGCGGGAACTGCCGCTTTATCAGTTTGAAGTGCCAACTAGCTGTTTAGGGTTGGAAGTTGCGGAAGTTTTTGAGCAGTACCCCTTGCTTCCAGGAGCAATTTTAATTGATGGGGAAAAGTTTATAGGCATGATTTCACGACGGCGGTTGCTGGAATATTTGCTACGTCCTCAAGGTTTAGAACTTTTTTTAAATCAACCGCTTCATGTTTTGTATAGCTATGCCCGTACAGATATGTTGCTGGTTAATGATAATACACCTATTTTAGTAGCAGTACAGCAAGCACTGAGGCGATCGCTTGAACTGTTGTCTGAACCAATAGTTGTAAAAGTTGAACCAAACAGCTATCGGTTGTTAGATTTCCAAGAATTAAATATTACTTCCTGGCAAATTCGGGGGATTGAAACTCAGGTACGTTATGAACGCGCCCAAACTCAGATGATTCAAACTGAGAAGATGGCAAGTTTAGGGCGTTTGGTAGATGGGGTAGCCCATGAAATTTTAGATCCAGTGGGCTTTATTTGGGGCAATTTAACTCATGTTTCTAGTTATAGTCAGCAGTTGCTACACTTAGTGTCTGCTTATCAAACTAATATCCCCGAAGTTCCAGCAGTAATTACTGAATTGGAAACTGATATTGAACTTGATTATTTACAAGAGGATTTACCGAGAGCGATCGCGAGTATTCAGTCAGGCGCGGAACGTCTGAAAAAATTAGCTGTGGCTTTACAAAACTTTTGCCATATTGATGAGGTTTATCCCAAGCCTGCTGATTTACACAGTTCCCTCAATCATATCATTCTACTACTAAAAAGCCGCTTGTCTAGTGATATTGATGTGATTAGAAACTATGGGCATTTACCACCAGTCTCATGTTTTATTGGGCAAATACATCAAGTATTTATGAATATTTTGAGTAATGCTATTGATGCCCTAATTAATTATGCACTTAGTCAAAAATTTGCTCAAGAATTGCATCGCAAATCTTATCTTGATGCTGTTGATAAGCCTAAAATCACCATTACGACTGAAGTAATTGTCCAAAAATCATCCTATCCGAGTATTCCAGATCAGCGATTAGTTTCTATTAAAATTGCCGATAATGGTCCTGGAATGTCTATTGAGTTACAACAGCAAATTTTAGAATCTTTTTCTATCGCTAAACGTGCTGATAAAGAAACCAGCTTGTCTGTTAGCTATCAAATTATCAAGGCAAAACATGGCGGAGAATTTGTGATGCGATCGCAACTTGGCGTAGGCACCGAATTTGAAATTTTACTCCCATTAATTTAATTAATTAAAAATTAACAATTATAGCTAAATATTATTAGGATCTACACCCATCTCGCGTAACATATCAGCTAAAAGTGCAGCGCGACGTTCTGCCTTTATAGCTCTTTGTTCTGCCTTGGCAACACGGTCATTAGCAATTTTTACTAAGTCGTCTAAATAACGATCGAAGCTATGAATTGCTTTTTGTTTTACATACATTAACAAGTCCTGTGAATAGGGAGTTGTTTTATGTTGTACTACAGGTTTATGCTCAGGATCAACTTTTATTACAGAGCATTTTTCTGATGGCTTGACTACATCTATTGATTGAATCTCCATTTGAGTTTTATCTGAATTTCTTCCCGCTTGAGCTAATTCAGGCTGATTTAAATTTTCTATTCTATTTTCGAGTAGAGTTGCAGTTGAACTATTTCCTATCTTCTCACTAACTATTTGAGGTTGAGGTAATTTATTTGCCCAAAGAACCTTATCCTCACGGTTTAAAGTAATTTGACCAACCAAAGTTTTAATTTCAAAAATTGCTTGGTTAACAGTAATATTTTGAATAGGATACCATTGATTTCGGGTATAAAATAAAATATTTAACTGTAGCTGGCTACCATGCTTTTGTGTGGGCCACCATTTTTTCCATAAAGTTACAGCCTCAGTATAAAATACTTGATAACCAACGGGAGCTTTGTGCTGTTGATATTCAATAAAATCTTTTTGTTTTGCTTGTCCATGATTAACAAAATTATTTTTTAAAAGAATTTCGTTAATTTGTTCAAAATATTGACTTCTCTGTTTGAGTAATGCTGAACGCTTCTTAGCAGCTATTGCGATCAATGCCAATATTTCTGCTTTTTTGGTGGTTAATTGTATTTGCCCACCCATATTTTCAACAAGAAAGTTTTGGCTGGCTAAAAGTTCAGTTGTTCCTTCAGCAAACTTTTGGATTAATGCGGCATCATCAATAGGGGAATTATTATCTGACATAATCTTAAAATTGATGTTCTTACATCATAATATTTAATTATTGAAAAAATTTTTCTGGAAACAATCATATTTGTAATGAAGCTTTAAGCTAGGATTCCTAGCCAAAAAGGTGACGGTTAACCGTTATACCGCTTGCTGAAAGGAAAGCGATACTAGAAATTGAACTGATTTTAACTACTATGTCAGACTCGACTTCATTACGCGATCGCTATCTACAATTAATAGACGAAATTGTTCAAATTACCCTCAAAGGGCAAATTCGTTCTAAAGAACAGGTTTATCAAATGCTGGTAAAAGATATCAGCGTTGGTACTGGAGAAATTTTTGAGCGTTGTTTAGATGAACGCCTGACTTCTACTCAATATGAGGTAGATAATAACTTACAACCCGCAACAGCTACTAGACGGTTACGGGCGCTGAAGACTATTGAGGGAGAATGGCAACGCTGGCAAAAGGATAACAGAATTGGGAGTGCGATCGCCCAAGCAGTACAACAAATCATCACCGCTTCACCACCCCATCGCCTCACTACAGTATTGCGGATCATAGATCCTAACCAGCAACAAGTTTTAACTTTAGAACAGTTACAGCAGTTAGCAACAGCATTACAGCAACAACTAGCAACCAACCCAGATAGCGATTTACAACAACAAGTTGCTGAAATTGCTACTGGACTTACTCGCGGCATAAATTCTTGGCAACGCTTGCAAGGCGATTTAGTTAGCTGGATATATGAAGGAAATCGCGGTTCATTAGGGTTTGGTGGTACTCCTGAACAAAGTGGCCCTTGGGCATTGTGGGCGAAACAGGTAAATAGTTCATTACCCCAGAGTGTATTTCAGACCCTCGCCAGTAATCAATCACTGGTAGAATTTGCAGCTAATCAAAGTAGCGTAGAACTTAGCGATTGGGTTGAGTTAACTGTAGTTTTACAATGCTTGCAGCGTGGGTTAGTAGAGTGGTTTGACAAACTAATTTATGATTCCCAAGTGGGATCTAAGTTATCCATTTCTATCTTTTTGACGTTTTCCGTCGTATGGTCGCAATTAGCTAGTGGTTTTAACTACGGCGGTAGATTTACATTATACGCGGATGCTTGTTTTCAGTTAACGATGCAAATTCTCCGCGCCTTTTCCCAGCGAGCATATTTTCCTCTATATGGTGGTATTTTTGCTTCCTTTGCGGGGAACTATTTAAAAGACGCACTTAATTATTTAGATGAACCCCTACGGCGAGTTACAGGTACGACGGAAAAAGCGCGAATTTTAACTTTAGTCGGTTATTCCTTCCGCACTCAAGGTAGATACGACCAAGCCATAGCTTTCCATCAAGAAGCATTAGAGATTGCCCGTACAGCAGGCGATCGCATTTGTGAAATTGCCAGCTTCAACCATCTTAGCCGGATCTGTGTCGGTCAAAAAAATTATGAGTCGGCAATTAATTATAGTCAACGGGCATTAATTCTCGCTCGTCAAACTGGGGATAAATTAGGAGAGGCAAATGCCTTAGCTAACTTGGGATATAGTGAAGTGTTCCAAGCGCAACAAAAAGAACAAATCGAACCAGAAGTTTACGAGAGTGCGATTAACTACTTAGAACAAGGTCTGAAATTATCAGAAAGATTAGGTGATAGCCAAAGTAAAGCTTTGTGTCTTAGTAGCTTAGGTATCGCCAATGTCATTTTAGAACAACCACAAGATGCGATCGCTTATTTAGAAGCTAGTCTGCAAGCTGCTCAATTTTCTGGTGATTTGTACCTACAAGGGCTGAGTTTAGCTTATCTAGCTGAAGCTTTATATAACTTAAAAAACATAGATAAAGCTGTATTAGCTGGTTGTTTAGGAATGTATCTTTTAGAACAAATTGCCGCTAAAGAATGGCGGCAACCAGCAGGATTAATTACTGTCCTACAAGGGCAAATGGGAGTTGAAGCTTTTCATAAATTGTTACAGCAACAACGTCCTCAAATTATCCCTGTAATTGGTGTTGATGGATATGATTACATTCCGCAACTATTACAGCAGTATCAACGCTCAATTATGTAACAAATAACTTAATACTTTTTTCGGTAATGTGTTTATTAATACAGCGTCTTTAACAATTGTAATAAATCACGCAAAAGCAATGCTGGCGCTGTTTTCATTGATTTGAACTTACACAAATAACTATACTGTGATGCAAATCACTTAGGTATTTTAGGACTTCATATACTGTGATTTTATTCAATTAATTTACCCTAAACTTTACCTAAAAAAAGATACATCTTTAGAGGTATAGCAAATTGGGGATCAAAATTAAAACTTGGGATAATATGAAAAAGCAAAGGTTGAGGAACTTACTTATATAAAGTTTTGTTAAACAAAAACTACAAATTAATTAGCAACATTTCTTAAAAAACAGCAAGTTTAAATCTGATCGTGAGCAACAAAACTTTACATCAAAACTTTTCTAACTCACCAATTTTGAAAGCAAGATTTTCCTCAAAACTCTTTAACGCTAAAAACGTTGCTCAGTTACTGCATCAACCACAATTAATAGGTAAACCTATGATAGCCAGCATTTGGAAAACTCTTAAAGACGCTGAACAAAAATCTTCCCCCCTCAATAAAGAGTGCGAGGTTTCCAACTGTGAAGCTACCAAAAATATAAATAAACGCCAGCAATTTCAAGCCGCACTACACGCAGAGCCACAAAGTTGTATTATGTGCAGTGGTTTGTTACTGCGTCATGTCCGCCAAAACGGGTTGTATTGGGTATGCACATCTTGTCGTCAAGAAGTGCCAATTATCTTGTCACAGCAACTACCACGTCACGCTAGACCCCAACCAGCAGTTGCTTGTGTCAGATAAATAAAAAGTAGCTGGATGGAAATCAACCTAACATTCAGGTTGCTAATTGCTAATTGCTAATTGCTAATTGCTAATTGCTAATTGCTAATTGCTAATTGCTAATTGCTAATTGCTAATTGCTAATTGCTAATTGCTAATTGCTAATTGCTAATTGCTAATTGCT
>JBARVL010000135.1:0-11070 GCA_049646245.1 Crinalium sp.
GGGGCTTACTCCCTTCCCGCCCAAACAATACCTATTTGAAAAACCGCCAAGACTCCAAGAACGCCAAGGAAGAAGAAGAATATGATCGGTAATCTTTTACTGGGAAGGGAGTAGCTTTTTAATCAAATCAAATTTGCCAAACTCTAGGTATACAAATATTCTTTCCTAAATATGCTATTCGTAGCAGTTGCCAAACTTGGATAAACCAGCTACGTGCTTCTAATGTAGAAAAGCCTCGATAGCGACAAAGTATACCTTCTAACAGAGTCGTTACTCCAAATTCTCCTTGATATTCTCCTGCTTGCCAACAAGTACGCGCTTTCTCAATCAAATCTTTAGAAACGGCTTTCCCAACAAAAGCAAAACTAGCTATAACTGGATATCCAGCCAAACCGTGAGGACTTTTTATTATATTTTCACCACCTGGAAGCCATTGTCGATCAATCCAGAGAGGATCACCTTGTCGCCAAATTTCCGTATGCGATCGCCAATTTCCTTGCAAAAACTCTTCTCCCCTTGCAGTACGACCTAAACGGGTAATCTCCCAACCCATCCAAGTTGCATCAGTAGCTAATTCTACCCGCAAATCTTGCCGATAATTGGCATCATTAAAAATAATATTCTCCTGTGGCAACCATTCTAAACAAGCACCCGCGTCAACTCGCATTTCCATAGTTTGTCTAGCTTCTAAACCATTACTGCGATAAACTTTACCAGCAGCAGCAGAGGTAATCAAAGCATGGGTATTAGGTTGTAGGTGGAAATTAAGATTAATGCGATCGCCACCCACGACACCACCAGCAGTATGTAAAATTACACTATGGCAAACTTCTTTCCCTTCTGGATAAAAAGGGCGCTGTACCTTTAATGGTGCTTTTCCTTGATTGTAGATTAATTGGGTTGCACCATTGCGATCGCCAAATTCTAACTTCAGACTTCCTTGCCAACTTGATGCTGACTTTAACACAGAGATTACCCGCCGACAATCATGCCTACGTCAGCATAACTCTTTCTCTCACTGCTGAGGAACGTACTCGTAGCCGTTATCGCGTTATGGCTGATAACGGTGAAGATGTATATCTCTATTTACCTAGAGGGACAGTATTATCTGATGGCAATTTACTTCAAGCCGCAAATAATAATAGCTTAGTGCGAGTAATTGCTAAACCAGAACCAGTATTTACCGTCACCGCTCAAACTTCCTTAGACTTAATCAAAGCTGCTTATCATTTAGGCAACCGTCATGTAGCCTTAGAGATTACCATCACTTATTTAAGATTAGCCCCCGATCCAGTATTAAAAACCATGCTGGAACAATTAAATTTAAAAGTAATAGAAGAAATTGTACCTTTCCAACCAGAAATGGGTGCTTATAGACACACTCACTCTCCTTAATTCTTCCTTGGCGATCTTGGTGTCTTGGCGGTTATTTAAACCAATATTATTTAAACAAAGCAAGAAGTGAAAAATCCTAGCTTACTGAGTTTACTACAACTAACCAACTCTACTTTACCGATAGGAGCTTATAGTTATTCAGAAGGTTTAGAAACGCTCGTAGATTTTAAAAAAATTAACAATAAGGAAACCCTAGAGCATTGGCTTAACCAAGAATTACACTACGGAGCGATTCGTTTAGAAACTGCCGTAATGACCAGAGCATTTACCAGCGTTAAAACCTCTAATTTAGAAAAATTAAGCTATTGGAATAAATGGTTAACTGCTGCTAGAGAAACAGAAGAATTACGCCACCAAAGTTGGCAAATGGGATATTCTTTAATGAGGCTGATCCAAGAAATACAACCAGAAACTATACCAATAGTAACGGCTTGCGGTAATCCTTGTAATTATGCGATCGCATTCGGTTTAATCTCAGCTTACTGGGAAATTGATTTATTTGCAGCCACACTAGGATACTTACACAGTTGGGCTAGTAATTTAGTCAATGCAGGCGTTAAACTAATTCCTTTAGGACAAACTGCTGGACAACAAATTATTCTTAATTTACACAGTAATATTACTCATGCAGCCCAAGAAGTCTTAAATTTAGATGATAATAACTTGAATAGTTGCGGATGGGGTTTAGCCTTAGCAAGTATGGCACATGAAACACAATATACACGCTTATTTCGCAGTTGAATATGAGTGCTTTTAGAGTAGGAATTGCAGGTCCCGTCGGTTCCGGTAAAACAGCCTTAGTTGACGCATTATGTAAAGCAATGCGTCAAGATTATAATATTGCTGTTGTTACGAATGATATCTATACACAAGAAGATGCCCAATTTTTAGTAAGAAGTCAGGCATTAGAAAGCGATCGCATTCTTGGTGTAGAAACAGGCGGTTGTCCTCACACTGCCATCCGTGAAGATGCTTCAATAAATTTAGCAGCGATCGCACAACTAGAACAAACTTTTACTAACTTAGATTTAGTCTTTGTTGAAAGTGGCGGTGATAACCTCGCCTCAACCTTTAGTCCAGAATTAGTTGACTTAACAATTTATGTAATAGATGTTGCTGCTGGCGATAAAATTCCCCGCAAAGGCGGTCCTGGAATTACTAAATCTGATCTCTTAGTAATTAACAAAATTGATTTAGCACCTTATGTCGGCGCAGATCTCAACATCATGGAACAAGATACTAAAAAGATGCGTAAAGACAAACCCTTTGTATTTACAAACTTAAAAACCAACCAAAAACTAACAGATATAATAAACTTTATTGTTGACCATAGCCATCTCCCAAAAACCAACAACCAAACCAACAACCCATCCGTTACATCCGTTTAATTAGTTTCATCTCTAACCATATTCGTTATCCCATCCGTTGCTCAATGCCGCGTGTTTTCAAAATATCGCTGAACGTAGCGCAATATATTGGTAAATTATACGTCCCTGGATTAACAGGATTTTCGTAACTAAAATGCCTGTAATTTAAACAGAAACGATCCCATGCTGCCATTTGAATCTTAAATACATTGATTAAAATATTAGCCAGCCAAATAGATAATGGGATACGATAATGAATTTTTTTGCCAAAATAATCGCAAACTTCTTCAACAGCTTGATCTACCGTAGTCCGTTGATTTCCTAACACTAACTGACGACGTGAAAAAACTCCTTCTTCCCAACCAGGTAGAGGAGGATTATCGATCAAATATCTAACTACCTGAGCAATATCTCGCGCATGGATAAAGTGGAAACTACCATCAGCTTTCAGCCAACGAATATACTTGACATATTTTACAATATCTGGTATACCAGCAGAGACATGAGAATAAGGTTTATCAGCATCTCCGCCTAGCACCAGTGTAGGAAACACCGTAGTAATGTGGGGAGCGATCGCTAATTTCGGCAACCGACGCATACAGTCAAACTTAGAACGGATATAGTCCGTCCCCATTTCCCCAGCTTCTTTAAGTAATTTATGGTTGCGATCTAAAAGACTGGCAGTAGAAAAATAAATTACTTGTTCACATTGCTCTGGATCGAGCATATTTAACAACTGGAGAGTCTTATTGACGTTTATATCAAACGCCTCTATACCGCCCCAGCCTGCTGCTGTCAGTACAACCTGATCCATACTTTTAATCAGGCTCGTTAATCGCTCAATATAGCGCATATCACCTTGCACTATATTGACCCCACTGCGGGCTTTATAGTCAATTCGCAGCTTGCTTGGGTTCCTGACTAGCAAGAACAGTTCATGGTCTGTTTCTTGGATCAGGGTTTCGCTAATGTAGTGACCGATACAGCCACTAGCACCCGTCACTAAAATCCGCTTTGGAGTCATCGGAGGCATGGATTTTGGATTTGTGCTATTAGATTTATATCAAATCCGGTTGATTAATCATTAATTTCAGCAATAGAAAATTGCACTCTTTCTATTGCTATTTCAATAATGCTTAACCAAACGGATGAAGATATTTGTTGATTCAACTAAGCATGGGTAGCTAACAACTTATCAGCTTGCTTGGCAGTTTCAAAGAAGAAAGCCACATTTTCTTCTGGGGTGGTAGGTAAAACACCGTGACCCAAATTCATAATATGACCACGATTACCCGCTTTACGGATTGTATCTAAAATGCGATCGCGGATAAAATCTTTAGAACCATATAAGGCACAAGGGTCCATATTACCCTGAACACCCATATTAGCGCCCAATCTCGCCCGCGCTTCCGCCATATCTACAGTCCAGTCCACACTAATAATATCGACTCCAGATTTGCCCATACGTTCCAACACACCAGCACTACCACTGATATAAAGAATCATCGGCGTGTCTGGGTGAGTAGCTTTAACTTGTTGTACGACTCGTTGCTGATAAGGTAAAGCAAAAGTTTCGTAGTCTTGGGGGCTAAGTTGACCCGCCCAAGAATCGAACATTTGGACAACTTGAGCGCCAGAATCAATTTGGTAGCGAGCGTAAACTGCGATCGCATCCGCTATTTTAGCCAAAAGCTGATGCAACATAGCAGGCTCACAGAAAGCCATCCGCTTAATATTTACATAATCCTTCGAGCTTTTACCCTCAATTGCATAAGCAGCAAGCGTCCAAGGCGCACCTACGAAACCTAAAACCGCAGCTTTGTCGCCTACTTCTTGACGTAGAGTTTGCAAAATTTCCCTGATAAAAGGCAGAGATTCCTCTGGCTCTATAGGATGTAATTGATCGATTTGCTCTTGGCTACGAATTGCAGGTTCAATAACCGGACCCTTGCTTTCAATGATGTCAAAGGGAATACCGATTCCTGGTAAAGGAGTGAGAATATCTGAAAATAAAATTACCCCATCTGGCTGGAAAGCTTTCCAAGGTTGCAGAGAAATTTCCACCGCCAATTCTACTTTTTCAGAGCGATCGCGAAAATTCGGATAGCGATCGCGCAACTCCCGATAAACTTTCATATAGCGACCTGCCTGCCGCATCATCCACACCGGCGGACGGTCTAAAACTTCACCACGCGCCGCCCGCAACAGATAAGGAACCTGCGTATTCACAGTCATTGAAACCCCACTATAGATAGTTTATTAAAAGCATTTGTTATCTTACCACTGAATCAATTATCAATTATCAATTAACAATTATCAATTTCTTCAGTTTTTAACGCTGACAAGGAACTTTGATCGGCATCTAAAACCTACTCCTCTCTCCTCCTCTCTCCTCCCCCCTCTCTCTCATCACTGATAATAAACCTTGATTAGCATCCAAAACAGCCATAACACCGACAGGTAAAGCTGCGTTGCTGCCATCGTGACCGAAGGGGAGGTCAGAGACAATAGGGATGTTGAGATCGCTCATGCGATCGCGCAACACTTCTTCAACAGTTAAACTAGGCACATCTTGAGGTGCTTGGCATCGGCTAAAGCGTCCTAAAGCAATTCCTCGGACTTGCTTTATAGCACCCGTTAAGCGCCATTGTGTCAGCATTCTGTCAATCCGATAAGGCACTTCTGTCACATCCTCAATAGCGAGAATTATCCCCTCTAGCGGCGGTTGAATTGGTGTCCCTAGTAAATGAGTTGCTACAGTCAAATTCGCTGGTAGCAAAAGTCCAGAAACCTTACCACCGCCCCAACCCCTACCAGTTAAAGGTTCTAAAGAACGTCCTTCTACCCAGTCAAATAACCGCCGAATAGACCAATCAGGCTCATTCGCTATAGTTGTCAATACTGGAGCATGAACGCCCGAAACTCCTACTGTTGCTAAACTCCACAGCAAACCTGTGACATCTGAAAAACCAATCAACCACTTAGGATTTAGACTTTCCTCCCTGCTACCCTGTCCTAAAAGCCAAGTCCAATCTTCCAATAACCGTGTGCTACCATAACCACCTCTAGCGCAGAGAATGCCGCGACATTCGGGGTCATTCCAAGCCATCTTAAGCTGCTCTCGTCTTTCGACATCTGTACCAGCAAGGTATCCCCATTGATGATCAAAACCTGGGGAAAATTCTACTCGGTAGCCGTGCGATCGCCAAAGCTCTACACCATGAAGGAAAGCCTCAAACTCCCGCAGCGCACCGCTAGGAGCAATAACTCTGAGCAAATCGCCTGGTTTTAGCGACGGTGGTAGTTGACATAAATTCATCATGGAAAATTGAGAAGAGTGAAATTAAAACTGTTACCAGTGAAAAGTGACCAGGTTTCACACGGGGATGCGCGATCGCTTTATGTGAAACCTACCATCAAAGATGGGGGTCAAAATCCTCCCACTATGGAAACTGGAAACTGGTAACTGGTAACTGCTCACTGTAAAAGCGGATGCCCGTACAGTCTTGGTATTCAGGAAAATGATACGATGAATTTTGGAGGATCAAATCTCTAAAGCTTAGTTGTTGCCGCTAACTAGGCTGAAGGCTTATAAGTACAGCTTTCTCATACCCAGAACGGGTTATTCAACGGTAGTTTATAAATTAATACTTCACACCTCATAAGTTCTTAGTTTCAAAAGTCCCCCCCCCTCCTGCTATGTTGAAAAATTTACTAGGCGATCCTAACGCTCGCAAGCTTAAAAAATACCAGCCTTTTGTGGCAGATGTTAACGTTTTGGAAGAAGAAATCCAAGCACTGTCTGACGAACAACTCAAAGGCAAAACCGCAGAATTCAAACAGCGACTCCAAAAAGCGAAGACACCGCGCCAAGAAGAGGAACTGTTAGATGAAATTTTGCCAGAAGCTTTTGCTGTTGTGCGAGAAGCCGGACGGCGGGTTTTAGGTATGCGCCACTTTGATGTGCAGTTATTAGGTGGAATTGTACTGCACAAAGGTCAGATAGCGGAGATGAAAACAGGGGAGGGAAAAACCCTTGTTTCCACTCTACCCGCTTACCTTAATGCCATCAGTGGTAAAGGCGTTCACGTTGTTACGGTAAACGACTACCTAGCCCGTCGTGACGCAGAATGGATGGGGCAAGTGCATCGCTTCTTAGGCTTAACTGTAGGGTTGATCCAAAGTAGTATGGGACCTAATGAGCGTAAGAAGAACTATGGGTGTGATGTTACCTACGCCACTAACAGTGAGTTAGGGTTCGACTATCTGCGCGACAACATGGCAACCTCGATGGTTGATGTTGTGCAACGCCCGTTTAATTTCTGCATCATCGACGAAGTAGACTCAGTATTAATTGATGAAGCCAGAACGCCCCTAATTATCTCTGGACAAGTAGAACGTCCCACTGAAAAATACATTCAAGCTTCAGAAATTGCTCAACAACTGAAAAAAGAAGAACATTACGAAGTCGATGAAAAGGCGCGTAACGTTCTGATGACTGATGAGGGTTTTGCCGAGGCGGAACGGTTATTAGGGGTTACTGACTTGTATGACCCCAATGATCCTTGGGCGCACTATCTATTCAACGCAATTAAAGCAAAAGAACTGTTTCTCCTCGATGTCAACTATATTGTCCGCAATGATGAAGTTGTAATTGTGGATGAATTTACAGGTCGGGTACTACCTGGACGGCGCTGGAGTGATGGCTTGCACCAAGCTATTGAAGCTAAGGAAAGGGTAGAAATTCAGAATGAAACCCAGACTTTAGCAACAATTACCTATCAAAACTTTTTCTTGCTGTACCCCAAGTTGTCTGGGATGACAGGAACAGCTAAGACTGAAGAAGCAGAACTAGAAAAAATTTACAAGCTGCAAGTAACAATCATTCCAACTAACCGCAATTCCCAGCGTGTAGATGTCGCGGATGTGGTTTACAAGAGTGAGATAGCCAAGTGGCGGGCAGTGGCGCAAGAGTGCGCTGAAATGAATAAAATGGGTCGTCCGGTATTAGTTGGAACAACCAGTGTAGAAAAGTCGGAAGTCCTCTCGCAGTTGTTAAATCAGTTAGAAGTTCCCCATAATCTGCTCAACGCCAAGCCGGAAAATGTGGAACGGGAGTCGGAAATTATCGCCCAAGCTGGACGTAAAAATGCGGTGACAATCTCTACAAATATGGCGGGTAGAGGTACAGACATTATTTTGGGTGGTAATGCTGACTACATGGCACGTCTGAAGATCCGAGAGTACTTCATGCCGCGTGTTGTCCAACCTGAAGAAGAGGATGCGTTTGCAACAACGCGCGTTTCTGGGGCAGGAGGGGGTCGCGCACCAGCACAAGGCTTTGCTCCTGGTAAGAAGATTAAGACTTGGAAGGCATCGCAGGAGATTTTCCCCACGAAGTTGTCAAAAGAAACAGAACAACTGCTCAAACAGGCAGTAGATTCGGCAGTACAGAAATATGGGGAGCGGAGTTTGTCGGAATTGGAGGCAGAGGATGTTATAGCGGTTGCTGCCGAAAATGCTCCAGTGGATGATTTAGCGATTCAACAAATGCGGGCAGCTTATAAGCAAATCCGTAAAGATTATGAACAGTTCACTAAGCGCGAACATGATGAGGTAGTTGAACTAGGGGGACTGCACGTAATTGGTACAGAACGCCATGAATCGCGTCGGATTGATAACCAATTGCGCGGTCGTGCAGGTCGTCAAGGAGACCCTGGAAGTGCAAGATTTTTCTTAAGTTTAGACGATAACTTGTTGCGGATTTTCGGAGGCGATCGCGTTGCTGGTTTAATGAATGCCTTCCGAGTAGAGGAAGATATGCCAATTGAATCCGGTATGCTTACTCGCAGCTTAGAAGGAGCGCAGAAAAAAGTCGAAACCTATTACTACGACATCCGTAAACAGGTGTTTGAGTACGACGAGGTGATGAACAATCAGCGTCGAGCAATTTATGCGGAACGGCGCAGGGTTTTAGAAGGTTTAGACTTGAAAGAACAGGTGATCGCGTATGCTGAAAAAACGATGGAAGACATTGTTGATGCTTACGTTAACCCTGAACTACCACCTGAAGAATGGGATATTAACAGCTTGGTAGGAAAAGTGAAAGAATTTGTTTATTTACTGGCAGATCTTGAACCAGAACACCTGGATGATATGACAGTAGAACAAATCAAAACCTTCATGTCTGAAGAAGTTCGGAAAGCTTACGACCTCAAAGAAGCACAGGTAGATCAGATTCAGCCTGGTTTGATGCGACAAGCAGAACGCTTTTTCATCTTGCAGCAAATTGATACTTTGTGGCGAGAACACTTGCAAGGAATGGATTCTTTGCGGGAGTCTGTTGGTTTGCGTGGTTATGGTCAAAAAGACCCACTGATTGAGTACAAGCAAGAAGGTTATGAAATGTTCTTGGACATGATGACGGATATTCGTCGGAATGTAGTTTACTCACTGTTCCAATTCCAACCGCAAGTACAACCGCAAGCAGTTTAAGAGAGAGGGGAGAGGGGAGAGGAGAGAGGGGAGAGGGGAGAAAACTTATCCTCCCTTCCCGCCCAAAGAATACCTAGAGAAAAAAACCGCCAAGACGCAAAGGACGCTAAGAAAGAAGAAGAATATGATCGGTAATCTTTTAGGGGGAAAGGAGTAACCGCTATAGCAGTCAGCAGATCGCGTATCAGCTTTGATCAAATCTTTTGCTATTCAAGGGTTTATCCTGGGAATAAATTAAATCTTCTTTCTCTTGCTTCGCGTCCTTTGCGTCTTGGCGGTTTAATAAAAGAACAGTTAAAGCTAACTGCTAATGGCTATATATCTAACGCTCAATTTTAAAAATTAATCTACTGAGAAAGTGACTATTTTCTAATTGATAAAACTGAGCGTCTCCTCCCCAAGAACGTAAAATAATTTGGCAAATTTTGAGTTGCCGACTTGGTGGTTGCTCTATTAAATTAATATTAACGCCTTGAGCGTTATTGTCTTTATTTGCAAAAAACTCTAGGTTTTCAGGGCTAGTTTTATTCGGCTGGCTATCAGCAATCAACAATTCTATAAAACCCGCTTCAGCATTATTTTGATTTAAGTTTCTACTAGCTTGTTCCCTATTCCATGCTTCGGCATCTAGAGGGCGACACCAAATATCAATTCTATTTCCAGATTTAGCTTTATAACACGCAGTCAGCAAAATGTCAAATAGTATACATTCAAGCTTGAGTTGATTTGCAGATATGCTGGTACTTCCGATATTTTTTACCATTACAGTTAGCTGACGCTGATTAAATAGAGGCTCGACACGACGCAGCAACCGCTTGAATAAACCTCCTAAAAGTACAGCACTGATATGGGGATTTGTCTGCCACTGTTCCTCATTAAGTAATGGGCTAAGGGGCGTGAGTGTGCTTTCTAAGTTGTGTAAAATTTGTGTGGCACGCATACGCTTGATAGTGGGATCGCCGTTTGATCCTTGGTCTGAGTATTCAGACAGTAGTTGGCTAACACTGCTTGCAACAGCATGATGCAGCATTTCTAAGCAACGGTGTTTGTACCAGTTAAGCTGTTCTAATTCTCTAATTTCATTACCCATTGTGTTGCTCAAAAGGCGGTACTGACGTAACCAAGTAAACTGTCTAACTAAGGTTTCTAATGATTGAAGTAGTTGTGGCGACAATTGATGTTCACTGGAATCAACTAATAGCAAGATACCAGTGGGTAGGGTTTTGGAACTGCTAAGTAGAGGTATGAGTAACAGTTGACCAGTACCATTATGTTTGAGCCAACTGCTAGTTTCTGCTGGTAGCTCGTTAAGTTTGCGGACTAGGAAGCCTCTAGTGGCGATCGCTTCTCGAATTAATGGATCGCTCAAAGCAATGGGAACGTTGGCGACACCAAAACGAGGATCGTTGATCATTACCGATTGTACAACTAAGGCTTTTTGCTTGCTTTGATTTCTTTTTTGGGGCATCCACCCTAAAATCCCTACCAAGGGAGATGCCATTAACTTAGCTAGATATTTGATCCAGGCACGTTCAAAAGATGTGGGATCTGCCGAACCACTTAATAGTGCGGTTAAGCCTTCTTGGAGTGTTTTATTGGCAATTAATAAGTTATCAGTAATATTTTGAAGCTCTAAATTTTTCAATAACACGCCAATTTGTTGAGCAACTATCCCAACTACTCGGCGTTCAGTAGGAGTCCAAATGCGGGAAGTTCCATGTGCAATCAGCAGCAAAGAGTTCTTTTGAATATTGCCCGTGCGACAGACTAATAGCGATCGCATTCCCAATTTCAATAAGGTTTCGCGCCATTC
>JBARVL010000136.1:0-15781 GCA_049646245.1 Crinalium sp.
TGACGGTCAATGGACAAGAGCAAAAGGATTTGATACTTTTTGTCCACTAGGTCCTTGGATTGTGCGAGAGTTAAGCGCAGGGGCAAGGATACAGACATTTTTAAATAACTTTAATCAGCCTGTACAATCTGCGTTTATTGACCAGATGGTATTTCCACCAGATGTGTTAGTTTCTTATATTTCTCAGGTAATGACCCTTTTACCTGGAGATGTTGTACTTACAGGTACACCAGAAGGCGTTGGAGCTATGGCTATTGGCGATCGCGTTTGTGTAGAAATTGAAGGCATCGGTCAACTACAGAATACTGTAGTTGCACGACCGAGCAATTAACAATTATCAATTATCAATTATCAATTATCAAACTACTGTTTTGTCAATTTGTAGGTTGGGTTGCGCTTCGCTTAACCCAACACAAGCTTTTATAAATGTTGGGTTTCACTTCATTCAACCCAACCTACATTTGTCGTAAGTAGCCTTTCAAGCTATTGATTACTGACACTAGCGCACTTGCGTATAAACCGCCTCTGAAAGCGCTGGTATTTCAGCATAACGCCCTAGCAACGACTGCACTACTGAATATACGCAAGCAGCGATCGCGCCTAGAAATACTACATTCATCAACGTTTCTGTTAACAAGTTCTGACCTAAACCTGGCAGCAATATTCCCCTGAGCATACTGCACAAAACTAGCACAATATCTAACAAAATTGCTTGTAAAGTGTTGAATCGAATAAAATGGCTAATATTTTCGTTTCTCACTACTGCCAAATACAAAACAAAGAAAATAATTAAGCCAGCAAAAGGAAAATTATTAATGATTATCAAAGGCTGTAGTGGCATAAATAGTAGCACAAGAGCCGGAAACTGTCTAAATAAAAAAATGCCAAATGGCAGCACATCAATTAAAGGAAGTAAATAAGGCAGAGAAGCAAAAACTCTGTCTTGAGGTGTCACAGTTCCACGCCAACTCATCGTGCATTCTCCTAAAAATTTATTTAGTGTTAAGTCTTACTAAGTTTAGGATAACGCAGCAGTTAAAAAACCCCTACTTAACATTGGCAAGTCGGAAACCCATTTGACACTCGTACTGCTGAGGTTGATTTTCACTATTTTGGCGAATTGCTTGACCACATCGCAGTTGACCATGATGCCAACGTGGTTGACCACTATGATCTGCCAAGAGACAGCTTTGGCACACTAGATGTGGGGTAAGTATTTGATTATCTGTGAGAATGACTAGCATTTACTACCTCCAGTCGATCCCCAATACGTCTAAACTTATTCTAGATTATTACTTCAGACAGATAGACACAATTGCTACATTCTTTAACTTATCTCAACAAGAAAATCCTTAACTGCTCTTGTTAGTCGGGAGCAATGCCAAACAATTTTTAGTGAAAAAAAAAATAACTTAAATTTGTTTCCCAGGTTGGATGTAAAGAAAGTTAAAATAGTTGACTGGAAAAATTTTAGGCAAAGCTCGTATCGCCACGGCGGATCTCAACCTGGTATGCAGCTAAACTGAAGTTAAAACCGTGCTGACAGTACCTCTAGGATTAACTCAAGTGTCTCAAACCAACTTAGATTTTCTTGGCTCCACCGATCCAGCTATTGCTGGGTTGATTCAGCAAGAACTCCAGCGCCAACGCGACCATTTGGAGTTAATTGCTAGTGAAAACTTTACTTCAGCAGCAGTTTTAGCGGCTCAAGGTTCGGTGTTGACAAATAAGTATGCCGAAGGTTTGCCTGGAAAACGCTATTACGGTGGCTGCGAATTTGTAGATAAAATTGAGCAGTTGGCAATTGACCGCATTAAACAGCTATTTGGCGCGGCTCATGCTAACGTTCAGCCACATTCTGGCGCTCAAGCTAACTTTGCGGTATTCCTGACGCTTTTAGAACCAGGCGATACCATTATGGGGATGGATTTGTCTCATGGTGGTCATTTAACTCATGGCTCTCCGGTGAATGTATCAGGAAAATGGTTTAAGGTTTGCCACTATGGAGTCAATAAGGAAACTGAGCAGTTAGACTACGAACAAATTCGGGAATTAGCACTACAACATCGTCCGAAGTTGTTAATTTGTGGCTATTCTGCTTATCCTCGCATCATTGATTTTGAAAAATTCCGCGCGATCGCCGATGAAGTTGGTGCATACTTACTAGCAGATATCGCTCATATCGCTGGTTTAGTTGCTACAGGTCATCATCCTAACCCCATCCCTTACTGTGACGTAGTTACCACCACCACCCACAAAACGCTGCGGGGGCCAAGAGGTGGTTTAATTATGACCCGTGATGCAGAATTAGGTAAAAAATTAGATAAAGCTGTTTTCCCTGGTACTCAAGGCGGTCCACTAGAACACGTAATTGCAGGTAAAGCGGTGGCTTTTGGTGAAGCTTTACAGCCTGCATTTAAGGAGTATAGCGGTAATGTAATTGAAAATGCCCGTGCAATGGCAAATCAGTTACAAAAACGTGGTTTAAATATTGTTTCTGGTGGCACGGATAATCATTTAATGCTGGTAGATTTACGTTCTATTGGCATGACTGGCAAGAAAGCTGACCAATTGTTAAGCGATGTTAATATTACAGCCAACAAAAATACGGTTCCTTTCGATCCAGAGTCACCTTTTGTAACTAGCGGTATCCGTCTGGGTTCACCTGCGATGACTACACGCGGTATGGGTGTGGCAGAATTCACAGAGATTGCTAATATTATTGCCGATCGCTTGTTGAATCCAGAATCGGAGACAGTAGCTAATGATTGTAAGCATCGGATAGCTACTTTGTGCGATCGCTTCCCTCTCTATCCTCACTTGAGTATTCCCGTACCAGCAATGGTTTAATAAGCTATCAGCTATCAGCTATCAGCGACAAGATTAAGAGTTATTTAAACTGACGGCTAATGGCTGACGGCTGACGGCTAACCGCTAACTCATAAAAGCTATATGACTGCTGAAGTTATCTGTGTCGGAACCGAGTTACTGCTAGGGGATATTCTTAATACCAATGCCCAGTTTTTAGCAAAAGAGTTAGCTGGGCTAGGTATTTTTCATTACTACCAAACTGTAGTGGGGGATAATCCAGAACGTCTCAAGCAGGTATTGGAAATTGCTACGGCACGCTCGCAAATTCTACTGTTTACTGGCGGTCTTGGCCCGACACCAGATGACCTCACGACCGAAACAATTGCTGATTTCTTTAACGCCCCGCTAGTTGAACGCCCAGAGGTAATTGAAGATATAACCCGCAAATACGCTCAACGGGGGCGCGAAATGACACCCAGCAACCGCAAACAAGCTTTGATTCCTCAAGGTGCGGAGATTTTGCCCAACCCCGCAGGAACAGCCCCAGGAATCATCTGGCAACCTCGCCCTAATTTGACAATTCTCACCTTCCCAGGTGTGCCAAGTGAATTAAAGCGGATGTGGCAAGAAACAGCCGTTCCCTACCTCAAAAGTCAAGATTGGGGGAAACAAATCATTTATAGCCGAATGTTACGTTTCTGGGGCATAGCTGAATCTGCAATAGCTGAAAAAGTATCTAGTTTCCTTGACTTACCTAACCCAACAGTTGCGCCTTATGCGGGTCAAGGCGAAGTAAGATTGCGAGTTTCTGCCCGTGCTAGTTCAGAAGCAGCAGCACTTGAACTAATTAAGCCAGTTGAGCAAGAAATACAACAAATTGCTGGATTAGACTATTACGGCGCTGATAATGATACCCTAGCCTCAGTAGTTGGTCAGTTGTTGCAATCATTAGGTCAAACGTTAAGCGTAGCTGAATCTTGTACTGGCGGTGGGTTGGGACAAATGCTTACTACTATTTCTGGTAGTTCCAGCTACTTTATGGGTGGCGTAATTTCTTATGATAATCAGGTAAAAATCTCTCTATTAGATGTCAACTCTGAAGATTTAGCCCAACATGGTGCTGTGAGTGATGTAGTTGCTATGCAAATGGCTATAGGAGTTAAGCAGCGTTTGGCGACTGACTGGGGAGTTAGTATTACTGGGATTGCTGGTCCTGGAGGTGGTACAGAAACTAAGCCTGTAGGACTTGTCTACCTCGGTATCGCTGCACCAGACAATACTGTAGAAAGCTTTAAGTATCAGCTAAATCCGACTCAAGAGCGGTCTTTGATTCGCCAGATGTCAGCTTGTCAAGCCCTGGACTTACTACGGCGCAAATTACTTGCCAATTTCTCTAAGCGATAATTTTGGGAATTTTTCATCACGATTTGTTAAAACATTATAAAAAAATCTTGTTGAGCTACCTGAAAATAAACCCCTCCTTAGATGCCTACACTATGAAGAACATAGGACTTAGGTAGGATGAGGATCTAATCGGCAAGTGTGTTAAGCTATAAATTAAGAAATGTAACAAAAGATCTGGTTTATTATTGATGATCAATTAGGCAAGCTAAAACACCATTTACCTCTAGAGGGACAGGTATTTTAACTTATAAGTTTGCCAAGCTGTCAATAAAGTATGCAGGTTGTCTCGCTGGAGCTTTCTATTAAATGGACTATATAGATACATTGTTGGAAAAGCTAAAGGAATGGACTCGCAAAATCGTTGAAGCGTTGCTAGGCGATGACGCGGAACCAGAACCGGAACTTATTCCTATTCCTGTTAATGATCAACAACGTCGTCGTCGCTAGTCTGCAACTGTGTTAACCGAACATTTGCAAGTGGTGAGTGTACTGGTTCTGCATGGCCCCAATCTTAATCTATTGGGGCGTAGAGAGCCAGGAATATATGGAAGTGTGACATTAGAAGCAATTAATCGCTTATTAGAAGAGGAAGCACAGAAGCTACAGGCTAAAATATCCGCTCATCAATCTAATCACGAAGGTGTTTTAGTCGATGCTATCCATGATGCTCTAAAGAAGCATCAGGGCATTTTGATTAATGCTGGTGCTTATACTCATACAAGTGTAGCTATTCGAGATGCGATCGCAGCCGTAAATATTCCTACAGTTGAAGTGCATCTAAGCAATATTTATCGTCGCGAAGAATTTCGCCACCATTCATTTATCGCACCCATAGCTATTGGGCAAATCAGTGGCTTTGGCGCTGATAGTTATCGTTTGGGATTACACGCTTTGGTTAATCACCTCAGACAATCAAACGTTGGATAATTTCTGAGCGAATAGTTTAGAGAATTTTGTGATGGAGTCTAGCCAATTTTTAAGTATTGATGACCAGCTTATTTCTCTGGAACAAGGTTTAAAATATCTCCAATTTTCGGGAAAATTGACTCCTTTTATTGGAGAAATTTTACGGCAATATGTGCTTGAGCAAGAATTACAAAATAGAGACGATCTTGATATTAGTCCTGCTATAAATGAGCAAGCAGTAATTGATTTTAGATTAGAACGCAATCTCAGTAACCCCCAAGCTTTCGCGCAATGGCTTAGTAGCAACAGTATAGATTACGCTACTTTCCATAATCAAATGGTTGCTAGTTTTAAATTAGCAAAGCTAAGAGATCAAATTACTGAGCCGAAACTACAAGAATATTTTATTGAACGTAAAATATTTCTGGATCGGGTAGTCCTTTCTCGGATTATTGTAGCTGATCAGGAGTTAGCTGAGGAATTAGCAAGCCAAATTGAAGAGGGAGTAGCGTTTGAAGAGTTAGCGATGGAGTATTCCCTGGCAGATGACCGAATTGTTAACGGGATGATGGGAGTGCTGAGTCGAGGAACCCTGCCAGATAAAATCAGGGCAGCAGTTGATTTGGCTAGTCCTGGTAAGTTAGTAGGTCCTTTAGAAATTGAAGGATCTTGGGCTTTATTTAAAGTGGGAAAGTTTCTGCCAGCTAATGTAGAAGATCCTCAACTAATTGAATCGCTAAAAAATGAATTGTTTGATCAATGGCTAACAGATAAAATTCAAAAGCTGACAGTCAAATTGTTGGCAATTTGAGTAGGGATTAAAGATGAATGCGCCCTCACTTCCTAATGATTCACCGCTCATACTGGTAGTGGACAACGACAAAATGACGCGGTTACTGCTGTGCCAAAGATTGGAACAAGAAGGGTACAAAGTTGTAGAAGCCAGCAATGGTCTTGAGTGTCTAGCGAGCTTCAATAGCCTCCAACCGCAGATCATTTTGTTAGCTGCGATGATGCCTGTAATGGATGGCTTTACTTGCTGTACTCATCTGCGATCGCTTAGAGAAAGCGCCCATACCCCAGTGTTGATCATTACGGAAGACGATCAACACTCAATTAATCAGGCATTTGCAGTTGGGGCTACTGATTACATTACTAAGCCATTTAATTTGGTTGTATTAATTCACCGTGTGCGGCGTTTGGTCGAACAATCCCAACTTTATCAACAACTAGAGGCGGCAAACCAGAAGTTGCAGATCTTGACTGGTAGGGATGACTTAACTCAGGTTGCTAACCGACAAAGATTTAATGAATCTTTTGATCAAGAGTGGCGACGGATGGCGCGAGAAGTATTGCCTTTAGCTCTCATCATCTGCGATATTGACTTTTTCAAGCTTTATAAGGAAATATACTGATTTTGCCTTACACCCAAGAGTCAGGTGCTATTCAAGTTGCCAATAAAATTCGAGAGAAAGTCAGGTCATTAAATATTATTCATACGGGTTCCCCGATTGGGCAGTATGTCACACTGAGTTTAGGCGTATCCAGCACGTTTCCTCATTTTCAGGACTTACGCAGATACACTAAATACAGGGGCAACCACAGGGGGATTGCCCCTAACGCAGATACACTAAATACAGGGGCAACCACAGGGGGATTGCCCCTACAGATGGTGTTTATTTTCATAATTTGCGTAAGTCCTAATTTTGAGACTTTACCAGAAACGTTAATTGCGGCTGCGGAACAGGCTTTGTATCAGGCAAAAAAAGCAGGGGGCGATCGCGTGGTTCTAGAAGTATGTGATGATTAAAAATCCTCAACCTACTAAACTATTTGATCAATGGCTAGCAGAGAAGATCCCCACGACCCTCAAGCTGCACAAGATCTAGGCTGGATTGAGGAGGTAGAGTTACAGGAGCTTGCATCTTTACAGTGGGATACTCCACCGCTTTCCTGGTTAAGTCCTGAACAGCAAGCGCAATTCCAAAGTCAAGCCGAAACTCGTCGCTACCCACTTGGAGAGAAAATCTGGTCTACAGATAGCTCAGGCGACCAATTTTTTATTCTTTCAGGAAAAGTCCGTCTGCGGGAAGAAGGAGCCACTAAGCCGTTAGCTACTTTAGCAGAAGGGGATTGGTTTGGTGATTTACAGCAATTTTCAGGATCGGTCAAAGCGATCGCATCTAGCAAAGAAGTAATAGTAGGTCGCTGGGATTCTGCCTTTTGGAGTCACGTTACATCTTCGCAGAGGGAGCAGGGGGAGCAGAGGGAGCAGAGGGAGCAGGGGGGCAGGGGGAACAGAGGGAACAGGGAAAGCCAGAGAAGCAGGAGGAGCAGAGGAGGCAGGGTGAGCAGGGGGAGTTACAGTTTGTACCAACTAATTATGAGTACGCCCCTCAGCCAGTATCGGGTTATCCTTTCGTTTCTAGCCTTAATACGGGTGCTGCTTGTTTAACGATGGTGGCGCAACATTTGCAAATTCCAGGCAAGCTGGAGTGGGTGCAACGCCAGTTACGGGGACAACGCCCTAAACATCTGGTGGAAGCGGGCGAAAAGTTGGGGCTACAACTGCGACGGTTAAAAACTTCTTGGAGTAACCTGCGACAGCTATCATTCCCTGCTTTGTTGCAATGGCAACAGTCAAGCTGGGTGGTAGTTTATGGGGTAAGAAAAGATCGCTTGTTGATTGCTAACCCTCTCAACCATAGTCAAACTTGCGATTGGGTTTCTCGGTCGAAAGTTGAGGCTGCTTGGAATGGTGAATTGTGGCAAGTAGAACCTATTCAGCAGCAGGAGAAATTTAACCTGTCGTGGTTTTTACCTGCCGTTTGGCGCTATCGGGGGTTGCTATTAGAAGTACTAATCGCGTCTTTGACGTTGCAACTGTTGGGGTTAACGACACCAGTTATCACTCAGGTAATTATTGACAAGGTGATGGTACAAGAAAGCATTGCCACCTTAGATGTAATGGCGATCGCATTGCTTTCCGTTGCTTTTTTTGAAGCTCTTTTGGGCATCTTGCGGTTATTCATTTTTACTCATACCGCCCGCCGCCTTGACTTGAGTTTATCAGCACAGCTATTTCGTCATTTAATGCGCCTACCTCTGGCTTATTTTGAGTCTCGGCTGGTAGGAGATACAGTTGCACGAGTACAAGAACTAGAAAACATTCGCGAATTTCTCACAGGAACCGCATTGACTGTAGTTTTAGATGCCATTTTTACTGTGGTGTATCTGGGACTAATGTTTTACTACAATATCCAACTTACGGGGGTGGCTTTAGCAGTTATTCCCCTGTTTGCGATTCTGACATTGCTTGCCACTCCAATTTTGCGTAACTGGTTGAATGAAAGTTTTAACCGCAGTGCCGATAGCCAATCTTTTCTAGTAGAGACAGTGACAGGTATTCATGCAGTTAAGGCACATGGGGCAGAAAGAACAACGCGCGATCGCTGGGAAGGTTTATTTGCTCGCTTCATCCGTACCAGTTTCAAAGCTTCCACTACTTCCAATATCAGTAACAATATTGGCGACTTTCTCACCAATTTATCTAGCTTACTAATTCTCTACTTTGGAGCCAAGCTAGTCATCAATCACCAACTTACAATTGGTCAGCTAGTTGCCTTTCAAATGCTTTCTGGTAGAGTGACAGGGCCGCTTTTACGTTTATTGCAACTGTGGCAAACTCTGCAACAAGTGCTGCTATCTGTAGACCGGATTGGGGATATTCTCAATGTGCCTCCCGAAGCCGAATTGGGAGCGGGTTTAGTTTTACCTTCTCTGCAAGGTCAAGTCACCTTCGATCAAGTTTTCTTCCGTTATAACTCGTCCCAAGAAGCAATTTTACGAGGAATTTCCTTTACAGTACAACCAGGGATGTTTGTCGGAATTGTTGGTCGTAGTGGTTCTGGTAAAAGCACTCTTTCTAAACTATTGCAACGCCTTTATTTAGCTGAATCAGGTCGCATCCTAATTGATGGCTTTGATATAAAAAGTGCTGACTTAGTTTCTTTACGGCAACAAATTGGTGTGGTATTACAAGAAGATTTTCTCTTTAATGGTTCTATCCTAGAAAATATCACCCTCGGTAATCCAGATATTACTGCTGAACAAGTAGTAGAAGCTGCTCGACTAGCAGTAGCCCATGATTTTATCAGTGATATGCCTCAAGGTTACGAAACTAATGTAGGAGAGCGAGGCACTGCTTTATCAGGTGGACAAAGACAACGTATTGCCTTAGCGCGTTTATTTCTTTCGCAAGCTCCTATTTTAATTCTTGATGAAGCTACCAGCGCCTTAGATAGCGAGACAGAGCAACAAGTTTTACAGAATATACAGCGAATTTCCAAAAACCGTACTATCTTTTTAATTGCCCATCGTTTTGCACCTCTCAAACGCGCTGACACAATTTTGGTGTTACAAAAAGGCATTCTTGCTGAACAAGGAACCCATTCTGAATTGCTGCAACATAAAGGATTATATTGGTCACTTTATCAGCGTCAACAGTCCTCAGTTTAATATACAGAACTTACGCAGGTACACAAAAATGTTGAATACTGATATCGTTTCCGGTTGCTTAAGAATGATTCAAAATTTTACTTCTTTTAACTTTGCGATCCTTTGCGTTTACCTTTGCGCTCTTTGCGTTAAAAAAATATAATTCCAACAACATTATGAAATCGATCTTTCGCCATAATGTATATCAACTTATTTTTGCGATTAGCCTCATAGAGATAAATTATATATGACTTTTATAAAAAATATATTATCAATATTAACCACCACTTTTGTAGCTGGATCAATAGCGGTATTCACAGTGAGCAAAGCACAATCAACTTCATTGACTGGACTGATTATATTCTCTACCGATAAATCGGGAACTGCTAACGGAGGACAGATTTTGAATACTAGGGGCGGTCGAGGTGATGATTTTTATAACGTTTGGGTACAACAAAACGGTAAATTTATCAATGGTCTAGATGAGGGTAATGTTCCTATAAATATCTCATTAGATATCCCTGGGGTCTATACGTTTAAAATGTATGGTGAACCAACTTTTGAATCTGGTTACTTTGGTTTAAATTTATTCTTCAATGGCAACAACAATAAACCAAGCATTTCAGTTTTTGCCCCTATTAACCATCTACCCACATCGTCAATAACTAGCTTTTCCGTAAACACTAACGCCAATACCTTAACATTAGCAGGGTTAGCAGAAAGCGTTGTACCTGCTCCAGGTACACTGTGTTTTGTAGATAAATCTATAATGGTGACACTCACTAACTACAAATTGTCTAGTTCAGATGTAGAAAATATCGACCTTGTATCGCCTTTTAGCGCAAATTCTAGCGGTATTAACGATTTTACTGGAGAGCTAACTTTATCTTGAGCTTCAGTTACTCTATCTTTAACTTTAGTGATGTCGTCTTCGGCTCTGGTGACATCGGCTTGAGATCTCAAAACTCTTTCTTGCCCTTCAAGGTAATCTAGTCGAGGTACAGCGCCTGTGCCAATGAGATTTTTGAGAGAGTTTGCTCTTTCTTCAGTTAGGGCAAGGTTGGCTTGAGCTTTAGGGAGGAGGCTTTTGGTACTGGCAAGGCTAGTTTCAGCGTTGGCAAGGCTGGTTTTGGCGTTAATCCAGTTTTCTTGCAGTTGACTTAAGCGAGATTTGGCTTGATTAATGACGGCGATTTGACTGTTTGCTTTTGCTAGGGCTGCGGCGTAGTTTTTTTCAAATGCTTGTTGACGAGAGTTTCTTAGCTGTGCTTGCTCTGGGGTGAGGGTAGTTGTTGCGCCTGTGCGTTCTGCTTCTAGGCGCTGTAGGTCTTCCTGAATTTTTTCGGCTTGTTTGGTGAGGGTTTCAACTTCTGTTTGTGGCAAGTCTGGATCACGTTCAATTAATACTTGACCTGGTTGAACTCGATCGCCTTCTTTTACTCTGACTGAAACAATTGTACCTTCACCTAGCGATCGCATCGGGCGTACTTGTGTAACAGGTATCAACTCACCGTTAGCTACAGCTACTTCATCCACTTTGCTGAAACTTGCCCATGCGATCGCCCCAAATACGATTAAACTAATACTACCTGCTAATAATCTGGTATACAGTGGCGGTAACTCTTGAACTGCTTTGCCGAGTTCGTAGGATAAATAATCTTCTGGGGTGGCAAATTGCTGTTTAGTTTGACGCGCTTGAGCAGGAGAAGTTAGGGGCGATCTCATAAACTGCTGACTTCAAAATTTTGGTAATATGCCAGACTGTTGCTACAGATGATGCTGTTTTTATCCTAACTAATGAGATGCGTTCGCGTAGCGACTCCGCAGGAGTATCGCTCCCGCGATGACAACAGGAGTATCGCGCTTGGAAATAGGTGCATTTCCTAGTATAATATCGAGTTGCACTTATATAAGTAATTTCCTAACGGGTGAGATCTTATAAGTTTAATTCTCACTGAGTCACGAAAATTATAGCAGATAAGTTTGATTTTTAAGCATAAATGCTATTAATAGCTGGAGATATAGAAATGGTTTGGCAATGGTCGAAAAAGCTGCTAGAAAGCATAGAAAGTAGTCTACAACTGATGTATTGTCCCCAGAACCTTACTGTAGCTATTTCCAATTTAGGCAAGCAACCTGAGCCAAAATTTAAGCCAGAATTAATTCGCCAGCAATTTCAGATCCGCATTTCAGAAAAGCAACAGCAATTTCAATATCAGTTGGAACAAGCACGACTGCAAGGACAAGCAAATTTACCAAAAATCCAGCAGCAGTTCCTTGATGATATCGAAACTGAACGGCAAAATTTTGAGGTCAAACTGCTCAAAGCACAATTATTACATGAATATTACTTACAAAAAAATTATCAAGAACCACAATTAAAATCACTGAAACAAAGTTTTGATCTGGCTGTGATGCAAGCTAAACTTGATGTACCACGCCTAGAAGAATTGGCAGCTTTTAGTGAATATTGGCAAAATTTAAACTTAAACAATAGACATAAAGTTGAAGAATTATTACCCCTAGAACGGAAAAAATCTGAATTAGATTTAAAGCTTTATGACCGTGAAATCCAAATGCTCATTGCCGAACGCCATTTGCAAGCATTACTGGTAGGAGCAGAATTTCAAAAAATTGTAGATAACCATCCTTTAATTTCTCAGTGTACACCAACGCTAGATTTTTATAAACAATATCGTGATAGTAGTAGACCTATCCCACCTCTAATTTTAATTTGGCCACCAACTCTAGACGCAGATGAATTTCCTTATGCTGCTCGTGGGGTTGGTAAAGTTGCAGCTAAATTAACTGATGAATTACGGGAATTTCTCAGCGTTAACTACGATTTACATAGCCAAGAGCGACCCACAAAACTTTTAGATGGAGCTTACAAAAGTAAACAGTTTCAAAGTGAAGCTGCTTTGGAAAGTTTACATTGGACTCATAAATCTATCCCCACTTTAATTTTGGAATCCAAGATAGATGGAGATGCTATTCGCCTTTATGTTGGATGGTGGGACATGATGGAAAACACTCACCACTACAAGAAAGTTATCTCTATACCTTGGAAGGAGATTTTATATCCTTTCGTAAGACAAAAAACTTTACGTTGGAAACAATATCGCTTAATACTTTTAAATAAAGGAAAAACATTAGCGGAAATCCAAAGACGGGGAGGAGAACATGAAATTAATCTGGCAATTTTAGAAGCCGAGGAAGAAGACCAAGACACTGAGTGGAACCAACAATATAATTATTACGTTAATTTTGAGGAATATTGGTCAGGGATTGCAGATTTATTAACTTTTTCTCATGCAACTATAGCAGGTTTGGCAGTAGATCAATACTATTTAAACCACTATAATGTTCGTCCCAAATTCCCAGAATTACTGCCTAGTTTATTAGAAAAATTACCAAATGAAGAGTTAAGACACCAGCTAATTAGGGTAGTTGTGGGTACTTATAAGCAGTTATATGAAGCTTTAAAGCAGCAACAACCTGATACTATCCCAGAATTAGCTTTAGATTTAGCTCAAATATTAACATATTTAGATGATAAATCTTGGATGCGGGGTCAACTTAACTATGCTTTGCAAAGTTGGTTACAATTGCGGGGAGTTATGCCACCAGCAAATATATTGGAGCAGATTTCTAATAATTTGCGAGGTGAAAAAGAGATTACAAATAGTTTGTTAGATTTAATGCAATCTCTTTTATATCCTGTAGACACGCAATATGTTGGTAGGGTTAATCAATGTTTGTCTATTTTGGCAGATAATCGCAGCTTAAATTTAATTGATGCTTTTTACTATAGAGGAATTAACTACGCTCAAGAAGGTAATTATCCAGTAGCTATTGATGAATTTACGCAAGTAATCAAACTCCAACCTGACTGGGCGCAAGCATACTATAATCGTGGACTAGCTTATGTACAGTTAGAGGAATATCAACAAGCACTTGAAGATTATACGCAGGTATTGTGGCTGGACTATAATCATGCTGACGCTTATGAACAACGTGGTAAGGTTTTTCATAAATTAGGTGAATATGAAAAGGCGATCGCAGATTATAATCAAGCAATTAAACTCAATCCTAATTTAGTAGATGCCAAAACTAACAAAGATATTGCTCAAGAAGCACTTATAGAAATCAAACGTCAGTATCAAATTGTCGCTATTCGAGATCAAAATCTCCATAATCTGCAAACAATTTTGGCAAATTTCCCTCAAATTGGTTTGCCAGTGACTATCATTGCTGGGAAAAATGGTAGTGGTAAAACAACTTTGTTGCAAGAGATTATTAATAAACAAACTGATTTAAAGTTAGCCATATTAATTAATGAGGAAGGAAGCATTCGTCTTGAAAAAATGCCCAGGGTTTATATCAAGAATTTAGATGCTTGGACTTATCAACCGAGAAACCGTGCTAATTATCAACGATTTATACAATTGGTATACGAAATTTTGGATAGACTAAATCCGGTAGACCATTTGGTAATAGAAACCAGTGGTGAAGCTGACCTTTTACAACTGGTATTGGCTTTTGTAGATACAGACTTAAAATATCGAACCCACGTTAATTCTATTATTACGGTGGTAGATTCAGAAAAATTTCTTAACTATCACTTAAAAGAAGAAGCTAGTAAAAATCAAATTATTTATAGTGATATCATTTTGTTAAATAAAGTCGATTTAGTTTCCGAAAATAAGTTGAGACAAGTTGAAAGTATTATTAGTGAATCTAAAAATACAGCTAAAACTCTGCGTTGCCAATATGCCAACTTACCATTGCCGTTAATCTTTGATTTAGGTTTGAATAAGATCGGATTAAATCGGGGTTATTTGGATGATAATAGTTTATCTTTATTTTCATATCAAAGTGACGCGGCTTTTGATATTAAAAAGTTTGAAGTTTTTTTAGATAAGCAGTTACCTACAAATGTATTTTGGGGTAAAGGTATTCTGTGGTTTGAACAAAGCCCAAAATGTCACGGCTTTTTACTCAGTGGTAAGCGTTTTTCACTTTATAATGAAAAGTGGAAGCAGCAGCCGGAAAATCGACTTATACTTATTGGTGAGAATTTAGATAATGAATGGTTGAGCTATCGCCTTAATGATTGTAGAAGTGAAGTTTAATCATCGGCTAGGTAGGTAATTGATAATTGTTAATTGTTAATTGATTATTGTGAAATATTCTTTATTAAATCGGTTTCGAGGCGCATTATTAGGATCTGTTTTGGGAGAAATGAAAGGTTCCCAATATCTAGAGCAGAATTGCTTAGAATTGTTACCAGTTAAACTAGGTGCAGAAATTGCCACTAATATAGAAATAAAGAATCAGTTACCTTGGAGTTATCTTGCTGTTAGTTGCGCCCAAAGTTTGATTAGTTGTGGCAGACTGGATTTAGAAGATTTAGTTAAACATAGTTATTATGTGCTACCTGAGAAGATTTCTGCTAGTTGTAGTGAAGTTGCGATCGCTACACTACCTGTAGGATTATTTTTTCACGAAAATGAAGTAACACTGCAACAAAAATTAACAATTGCGGCATCAGTTTTGATGCGAGATTGTGATAATTCATTAGGTGTGTTAGCTGTGGGTTATGCGATCGCACAAGCTTTAACCGAAAAACTGCACCCTATAAGCTTAATTCCCCAGATTTTGACATACTTAGATGATGCTGAAACACCTTTTACACAGCAGCTATCAATAGTTCAAACCCAACTTGCACAAGGCGCTGCTTTAGAAAAAGTTGTGAATCAACTATGTCGAAACGGCTGCCACAGTACTACTCCAATTGCACTAGCGTTATACTGCTTTCTTAGTACTCCTCAAGATTTTCGCCTATCGCTACTACGGGCTTTACGCACAAATTATCACCCACAGACTACGGCGGCTTTAACTGGGGCGTTATCAGGCGCTTATAACAGCTTGCTAGGCATTCCTTTAGGATGGCGTATTGCCTGGAACTACCATAATAAACTGGAAGTCATCCAACTAGCAGAGAGTTTACTAGCAGTTTGGTCTGGGGTTTATGATTTGTCAACAAATTATGACTGCGATCGAGTTGCTATAGCCGCCCCCCGCGTTATTCAGCCACGTTTAGGGGGATATTGATTTTGAGGGGGAGAGGAGGGAGGAGGGAGGAGGGAGGAGGGAGGAG
>JBARVL010000137.1:0-3402 GCA_049646245.1 Crinalium sp.
CAGTTTCCACAAGTAGGCAATTCCAAGCTCAAAGAAATTGATTTACAGCAATTCCCTTTATCTTCGATTCCTAATTTAGATGCAACTCCACTTCAACAGTTCAATGGATGGCAAAATGCTGTAGTTAAGGATGTTCCAGGGCTGGCTAATCTAGCTTTATCGCAATTTCCTACACCTGTTGCTGAATTGGGTGGGGTTGTTATGCGCGTGGATGCGATTTACGGCTCTGCGGAAGGTAAGCGTCAAAATACTATTTCTGGTTCTGATGTTGTCGGATTTAATAAAGGTTGCGGTCAAAATTGTGCCTATATTGAGCTTGATGATTTAGAGAATACTGGTCGCAATGCTCGTGGCTCACTTGAAGGTAAGCAGTGGATTAGTGGAAAGTACCAGCAGGTAGAAGGTGGTTGGGGCTGTCTTAAAGGTGCTAATGGTGGTAAGGAACCAACGGGGAGATTGCCCTTTGGTAGTGCTTTTAAGGTAGTTGTTATGGAGCCGAATGAAAAGACTGACACAGTAGACACTGCCTTGTATTTCCGCTTGCAAGCTTTTTGTGGAGCGACACCTTATTTTATTGGCCCTGTTCCATTTTTTAGTTACCGAGTTAATGCACCTATCTTTGTTGGGTTATTAAATAGCAATGCGGCTGCTGCTGTTAGTGTACCTAACAATTCGCTTCCTGCTCCTACATCTACTGCTACTGCCACCAATAGTTTGAATAAAAACATTCAATCTAATAGTGTTGCAACTACCTCTAATGTTGCTCCTTCAGTGGGATTGGTGCAAGGTGTAAATGTTGATACTTTAGCTCAAACCACATCTAGTTTAGAGAGCGGTGGAAATTACAATTTAGCTGGCCCTTATGTTTGTGCCGACAATGGTAATAACTGCGGTTATGCCTTGGGTAAATATCAATATATGTCCTATAACGACACGGTAAAAAATCTGATTGCATCTAAACCAGGGGGCAATGATTTTTTACTCAAACTTAAAAGTAAAGGTTATCAACCAACTGATGCAGAAATATTTCAATATTTTCCTCCAGCCGATCAAGAATCAATTTTTAAACGCGATTTAGCTAATTCTTTGGCTACAGTCTCTACTGAAGTAGACCCGACTACAGGGCAACTTTTTGAAGGCGATCGCTTAATTGAACGAGTAGCTCAAAAACACTTTGGAGGAAATTATAGCAAGGTGGATGGGGACGGCTCTGATGCTTTTGGGCGATATACTATTAAGTCTTACGGAAAAGAAGTTTTAAAAAGATACAAAGCTCAAGGAGTTTAAAATGATGGATGACCAAATTTATTCTGATTTAGCAGCATTAGATAGTGAACTATTACCACCAGTATTTACTCCTACACTATCAAATACTAAGGAAGTATCTAAGGGTGAATTGCGACGGAAATTTAGAGCGAAGTTGGCTGATTTTAAAGCTGAGTTTGAGCATCCTAAAAACCCTCCTGCTGAGTGGTTTGCGATCGGACGTTGGTTTCGTTTAGGGATAGGTCTTTTTTTACTATTGAGCGTGCTACTTTCTTCTTGTTCGGCTGCTGGTACTGTTTCTTGGCAAAAGGCTGAAAAGGCTGTTTCAGCACAAGTTTTACAGGAAGTTGTGAAGCAAAATACTGATTTAAATCAAGTTCCAGCACCTCAAACTATTGCGTCATCTATGCTAGCTTGGACTGCTAATGGGCGAGGAACTAAATTAGTTTTGTTTGATTTTAATAATTCTGGACTTTGTGGTGCAGTTGGATGTTTGTATACTGGTTATTTGACACGGAAAGATCAAGCACCTACTCAAGTTTTCTCAAGTTACTTACGTCCTAACTTGCCTCCTGGTAAAGCTTTATTCGTTGCAGGTCAAACTTCAGATAATGATTTAGGTTTACCTTGCTTAGAGGTTACTCAACCCGAAAAGGCTTTATTGCGCCAGTCTTCTTACTGCTACAACGGTAGTTATTACCAACTATCACGGAGTAGGCTTTTAGAAATGAAAGTCAACAATAAAAACAGAGTTTAACGCTCTTCTGTCACTTTTTGTAATTGCTAACTAACTTCTTCTAGATCTCAACACGCGCAATGTAAATTGCCTAAAACTTACATATTTATTTGCTGATCGCTCTTTTTGATTCGCTACTCTAACGAAGGAGCGATCGCTATATTCTTCATCAAGCATTAATAATTGTAGACTTTAATCTTGTCAAACGCTGCTGTCTATTATCTTCCTCTAACCTATCAATAACTTCTTGTAACTCCAACCCAGCTATTTCCATTTCTTGAATAGCATGACGCACTTTAACGCTTGTTTGTTTGATTTTTTGTGGTTCAGGTATAGTAAAATCGCTCATATTAACCCCCAATCGTGTTTAATTTCTTGAATACTGCGATCTAATGCTGAAACTCGTTGTTCAGCATTAGCAATCTTTTCATTTAAGAATTGTAGCAAATCAGTTGAGGCAATGGGTTGAGACTGAGCCACTCTTAACTGGAGAGTTGAGAATTGAGAAAAGCGACTAGCTGCTTGTCCAGCTATATCTCTTAGATCGTTAAGGGGAATAATCGTATCATCTGTTTCGCCAAATTTTTCAAATAGTTCAAACTCAGTAGTAGTAGCACTATCAATGATATCTAATAGCTGCTGTTTTAGTGAGACAATTGTTTGAGTTATTTCTCTGGGTATTCTTGCCATATTTCCTAGTTTTTATGGGCATATACGGCTACTGCATAACCACCAATCACCAAATATTTTACTTGATTATCGTTTAAGAATTGTATAAATTATTTGAAGTCTTGGTTCATCATTATAAATATAATGATGATATTCTTGACGAATTTGTTCTAAAGCTTCTAATCGGCTTTGATAAGGTTGTTTTTGCCAATAACTAAAATCGCTTTTCTGCTCATTTTTATTGATTTTAGTAACAATTTTTTCCATATTTTTATAATCGGTAAAAATTAGACAAAATTTGTTGATTTAGAGCGAGTAAGTTGTTTAATATTCAAATTCTAACAGATTCTATAGCTTGTTATTAAAAGTTGATAATTAGATCCAATCACTTTCTTATTTCTGCTTTTTACATCATTGGCATGGCAGCGAGTCTATAATAATACCCAGCAATTATTGCTGGGTATTAACTTAATTATTAGTCTGACTCATCCTCATCGTCGAAATCTAGATCGTCGTCATCTTCTGTATCACTTTCCTCCTCATCCACATTTAGTTCGGTTTCTTCATCTTCAATCTCAAAATCATCATCTTCTACGAGTTCAACAACTTTAGCTTGGCGATTTTGGCGTTTTGCAGTTGCACTTTTGGGTTCTTGACTACCTTTAGATGCTGGTGGTAAAACCTCAATTAATGGTTCTTTTGCAGGTGGTAATGCTGGTACAGTAGATTCG
>JBARVL010000138.1:0-15116 GCA_049646245.1 Crinalium sp.
GTGTTATTTGACTGGAGGGCGCACGGTAAGACAGCAGAACTATCTCCAACTTTAACTTCAGATGGGTTGTACGAGGGAGAAGATTTTGTTCGCATTGCGGCTCAAGCTAAAGAAATGGGTTGTCCTGCACCATTTTGGTTTACGGGGTATTCTTTGGGGGGGCAACTCGCACTATGGGCGGTTAAAGCTGCTCACGAACTGACAACAGAAGATAATCAGTTAGGGTTGCACTCAGATGATATTGGTGGCGCGGCGGTGATTTGTCCGAGTCTTGATTCTACTCGTTCTTTGTCTTATTTAGTGCGCGATCGCTTCGGGAGATATTTGGAACAAGCAATTACACGAGAATCGATCAAACTGGCTTGGCGCATTTATGAGGCTCACCCGACAGAAATAGATCCAGCAGCAATTGCACGTATTAATAGTATTTGGAGCTTTAATCACGAACTGGTAATAAAACGGCTGGGTTTCCCATCTGTAGAGGCATATTACGAGGCTAGTAGCGGGTTACACATTTTGCCTCACTTAGATAAACCTACTTTGATTTTATATGCGATCGATGACCCGATGTTTGACCCAAGCATTGTGCCAGACTTAGAATTAGCTGCTGCTGACAACCGTAACATAGACTTATTGCTTACCCGTTATGGCGGTCATGTTGGCTATATCAGTAGCCAACTTAGCCAAAGACTTGCTTGTGATCCCGATCCTTGGTGGGCTTGGAATCGAATTTTACAGTGGTGCGATCGACAATTAACAGTGACCAGTGACCAGTAACCGATGTACTGCATTTTAATTAATCTAATGTGATGATTGATATTATTGACATTTAGAGGCGAGATTATGAGTTCTTGGCGCGATCGCTTCAATCAGTTTAGTGGCAAAACTCGATTCGTAGTCGCTCGTTTGTTTATCCATTTAGCAGGCGCAGAAGTTGCTCCTCTATTGGGTATTCTCAATCGTGCTGCTAGAGAAGCAGTCGAATCCGATGGAGATTTAAACATTCTGGGAGAAGGACTCGTTGAGATTTGTGAAAACTTATTACAATACGATACTTACTGGCAATCTGCTGCTAATGAAGGTGATGTTTTGTGGGATGAGGGTGAAGCTGGAGATTATGTAAATGAACTCTTTACGGACTCTGCACAAAGATACCTCAGTGAACCTTTTTCCAGTGAAGCTTCCCCGCAAGATCAGCCTTTATCTTTGCCTGTGACACGCAACTTGGTTGTAATGATTACAGTAGCGGCTGAAGGTGAAGAACCTAAATTGGAAACAGATTTATCAAACATCCCTGCTCTCAAAGCTGGTTTGAAAGCATTAATTAATTTGCATTATCAAGGCAGATTACGAGCTATTCAAGTTCATTATTCTCCCGCACAATTTGGGGATGAACTGACTAACGATCAACTCTTGACAAATTTTCCAGAACTAATCCCGCTTTAAAAGCGTTAAATACTACCAAAATGCTGATGAGTTAAGGATTTTTCCCAATCACCAATTACTCCTCACCAGTCCCCAAGCCCTGAATATTTGCTAAAAATGCGTAAGTCCTGTTAGTTATCCTTCAGGGTAAGCCTTGTCAAGTATGGATTTCCATCAAGACATTACTGCGAATATCTGTATAGCTATTCGCTAAGATCATCTGGTAATAATCACAATTTCTTCCATGTTTATGTGGCGTAAATTAACAATAATTGTCATGTCATTGGCTTTGTGTTTGACAACAATAGGGTGTGGTTCTCCTCCCCCAACACAATCCCAAAATCGTGATTTCAAAACAACATCGACTCAAACCACGCGCTTGAGCGATGGTAAATATCCCGTGCAGCAGGCGACTTACGATGACTCAAATGGGGAATACACTTTAATGCTGCTCAACACCCCATCGGGAGCGCCTCCTGTTTATCGCAATACAGATTTACAGATGGCTCGTTTGACGGATGAAGAAATTTCTTCCGGGCAAAAGAGCTATTTGGAGATGTCTAATGGTAAAGGAGTTTTACACCTGACAGAGGACTTCAAAATAGAATATGTCCACAACGTCACTGAAACTAAGACAGATCCTCAAACAGGACAACCACAAACAGTTGTAGTACGACAACAATCTAACTTTTGGGCTCCATTTGCTGGAGCATTAGCTGGTCAAGCTGTAGGTAGCTTATTATTTAGACCTCAATACTATATGCCACCTGTTTATCAACCAGGTGGGCTGATGGTAGGTCATGGAGGTTATGGCAGTACCTATAATCAAGCAGTTGAGCGTTATCAAACTCGCTATCAATCACCACCACCAGTGGTGAGAAATCGTCAAGTTTTGCGGACAAGTGGTCGTTTAAGATCGCCTTCCTACAATCAACCAACAACTACCCGTCGAGTACCACAAGAAAGTACTCGTTCTACAGGTGGCGGTTTCGGTTCTAGTACTTTACGTCAGTCAAATAAATCTCGCCCAAGTGGTGTTAATCGTCCAAGTGGTTTTGGTAGTGGGCGTTCTAGTGGTAGCAGAAGCCGCTCATTTGGTAGTGGTAGACGGCGGTGACATACTCCCACACCAACTGATTACAGTATGGTGTGGGCTTCTCAGCGACTCCAGCTATTGTCAATCTCAGGGGTATTGAACCCCGTCGATTAACCGCCTATCCATTAACCGCCTATTTGAGTACAAATATGGCGTGAGATGGATAGGCGTTAAGCTAAAGTTAAATCAATCCTCTTGATTACAAAGAGATCCCCCTAAATCCCCCTTTTTAAGGGGGACTTTAATTTTTTTTCATTTTAAAAGGAGGGAAATTAACTTTTTTGTCAAGAGGTGCAATTCCCCTCAGAGAATCGCACTAAAATTGTGTAAGAATGATTTACTTTACTCCGTCAGTTATGAAAGCTGTTGAGATGATAGCTGACAGTTGATGTAAGTAACAGCATATTGACGAAATTAATTTAAGATGTTTTATACCGGAAATTTGACGCCAATTAACAGAAAAATTATTCACGACTAATTATTTTTCTGGTATGCTCTAAGCTGTTCTACATATTTATTTTCTTAATATACTTGTTTTAAAGAAATACCTCATTATTGTATAAGCTAAATTAATTATTGATTAAATGATATTTATGGCGATCGCATCCCTAAACTCCAACTGTTAATTTAAAAGACAATCTACAACTGAGCATTAATAAAAGATTATCTAGGGGCAATTAAATGCTGAAAGGAAGTGACATCATCGGTAAGCCGATTATCACCTACGATACAGGCAAACAGATTGAAAAAGTTACCGATCTGATCTTTGACCATAATACTAATTACATTCTTGCCTTTTTAGTATCTGATAGTGGTTGGTTTAATGCAGCTAAGGTAATACCCATAGAAGAAGTACACGCCATTGGGACAGATGCAGTAATTGTTAAATGGAAGTTTGCCGTCGTAGCTGCTAAAAAAATACGTGAAGTAAAAAAAATTTTAAACTGTAATCATGTACTGAAAGACACAAGGGTGATGACCACAGATGGTCGCTTCTTGGGTACAATGATTGATTTATATTTCGATGAACGCAACGGTCAAATTGAAGGATATGAAGTCGATGGCGGAATGTTTGCTCATCCTGAGACGGGACGCTCATTTGTACCAGCACCGCAGACGATCAGAATAGGCGTAGATGTGGCATTTGTTCCCCCTGAAACTGTAGATTTGATGTCAGAACAAATTGTTGAAATCAAGGATGAAAATTCTGCCTTATGGGAGCGTGCCTTGCCTCAATCTTCTACCCCAGGAGAGATTGAATTAGCTGCAACTGAGCTTCTACCAAGATCAAATATTGATTCAGTAGAACTATTACCACCTACTCAAGAAGCTTCTACAGTATTACAACCAAATACAGTATTACAACAAGATGTTGATCCAAATCAACAAAAAGCTTTTGTAATTGGCAAAAATGTGGATCGAACGGTAATTACTCCTGATGGTACGCCGTTAGTTATGCAAGGTCAGTTAGTCACGCTAAAGGATGTAGAGGCGGCGATGCGTTGGGGTATTTTACATCAGTTATATGTAGCTGCTGGCGGTCAATCATATCAACCTACCATAATACAAAATGATCTACCACTAACAGCAAATTCACAAGTTTCAGAATTTACCCAAATAAACAATAAGCAGTTTTTTGAGCGTCAAGAAAAATCTCAAAAACAAGCACAAGCTTCTGTTAATAGTTCTAATATTGAACAAGCAAAAGGTAGAAGATTGCAACGTTCAATCCAAACACAAGAAGGCTTTTTTATTGGCGCTCAAGGGCAGATTGTTACTAATAAAATTATTGAATTATCAAAAAATTATCACAAGGAGCAAGAATTAATTGCAGCAGTTGGTTTAAAAACTGCAAAGGGATCGCACTTTTCTACAAAGTTGACTAGAACGGATAAGCAATTGCATACATTTGTTGATTCTGGTGATGAGACTTCTGTAGATAGTTTGATGCCAACTTATTCAGAGAAAAACGCTTTCTGGGGACAGTTAAAGGCAATGGTTAATGGCTTTCAAAAACGCAATTCTCAAGCTACTGAGGAGCAACGTATTAAAATAGCATTGGGGCGACCTGTTAACCGAGTAATTTTAGATAGCGATGACAATTTTATTTTGAATGTGGGTGAATTAGTGACACATCAGGCGATCGACTATGCACAAGAAGCTGGTGTGCTAGATATTTTACTAGCATCTGTTGAGTATCACCCTGCTGGACTGCAAGGAAGATCGCGAGAACCTGTCGCATCAGTAGTAGAAAATAATACCTTGGGCTAATCTTCCTAAAACCAGCCCTAAATTTCTGGCTTGTCTATGTCTTTTTGTCAATCGTATAAAGATGGCGAAGACAATCAATGCTGCTACTGCATTTGGCAATTATCTCATAAAATGGCAATCTAAATTTATACAGATTGCCATTTTATACCAACCGCCAAGGCGGTTAGGACATAATAAATTGCTGAAAGCAGTGGAAACAAAGGCTTTTAAAAAAGCTGACGGTGCAGATAGCTGACTGCTGACTGCTATATAAAACCACAGCAATATTTACGATTAAGTTTGTTTCCAATTAACTTGATCTGCTTGTAAGTAAATTCTTTGATTTTGAAGTGCTTGGGATTCTGCGGCAGTCAACCCCCATTGTTGTTGAGCTTGTTGAGGAGTTGGCATTTGCTTAATAACTCCTGTAATATCGAGAGTTTGCCCAGAATTAATATCTACTCTCTTTTCAGCACGACCTTTATCTAAAGCAGGATCGAGGACAACTAATAACCTTTGGTTATTACTTTGACCAACCCAGAAAGTGCGATCGCCATTAACATTTTGCACTTTCACATTTGTAAATTGTACCCTTCTGTTAACTAAAGACTGCTGCTGCGGTTCCGTAACAATTACTATTACATCTGTGATTGGCTCATTAGTAGTTGTAGTTGTCGTAGTTGTGCTTGGAGTTGTGATCGGAGAAGCAGTCGTTGTGGTTGGAGTTGCTGGAGTTACTGGAGTTGTTACAGGGGATGGGCTGACTACTACAACATCTGGTCTTTCTGCTGTTTGATCGTTACAAGCAGTTACCAAACCTGCAAACATTACTAAAACTGTTGCTTTGGTAATTAAATTACGTGCAGTCACAAAACTTGTATGGTTTTTCATACTTATAAAAAGCGTCCTAATTCAAGAAATGATTATTTTGATGATGAGATCAGGCACTTACTTTGTTTCGTTCAGAAAAAATAAGGCATCAAGCTTACCATAAATAATTGTTAAGCAAATGCCTTCTATCTAATGGAAGATCAATAATTTATGGGATGATTTCTCAAAAAATCAGGTATAATTAACAATTAGATCAAAATTATTGGGAAAATTTTAACTTAACAAAATTTAATTTTAACTGATAAATCTATAATTTTACTCCCGCAGAGCTTTTTTATTTCTATAGATAGATTTATTATTTATTTCTGTTGGTAGATACCTGGAGATATATTCCTCCTTAAAGTATATGTCAACGGAAGAATAAGCGTATAATTTACTAAAAATTTAGGCAAGGGAGCCTGTTACTAATGTCATACACAAACCGGGGCGAAAACGTTATTCTTGAGCCTACTAGCCAAATAGTTGACTACCACGATCGCGTGCGATGGGGTCCGATTATTGCAGGTATCGTTACTGCATTAGCTGCACAATTAGTTTTGAGTGCTATTGGTGCAGCAATTGGTTTGAGTAATATTGGAGGTTCAGCCGCACCTAGATCAAATGCTGACAATATTGGTTCAGCAGTAGGAATTTGGTCAATTATTTCTTTATTTATCTCTCTATTTATCGGTGGTTGGATTACTAGCCGTGCTAGTGGTCCGATGAATCGTAGTACCGCGTTGCTAAATGGGGCAATTCTCTGGGCTGCAACTTTAGCGTTAGGTTCTTGGTTATTAGCAAGTGGTGTATCGGGCGCATTTGGAATAGCTGCCTCTAATGCTGGGGAAGTGATTAATCAAGCACAACAAGGTGGAGTAAATATTCCTAACAATGCTCCTAATATTGATGCCCAAGAAACTCGTAATATTGCTAACAATGCAGCTAAGGTTGGTTGGTCATTTGCTTTCGGCTCTTTATTAGGTTTAGTAGCTTCAATGATTGGTGCATCTGTGGGCGCACGCACCCATCGTCACTCCTCTTAGATTGGGTTTGCCGGAAAATACTCAATCGTTCTCATACTGATTTCTAATTCCTTCTTCTTGGGGAGGATTTTTTTTATTTATTAGAAAATCAGGAATCACCTTAAGTAATTTTTGTCAGAAAAAGTTTTAAGGATGTCATAAATACCTATTGAGCATTTTGAGTAGTTTTCTTGTTGCTGGCAGGGGTATTATTACGACCAACAATATAGTTAGCAGCTTCTAAATTACTATCAATAGGTTGCATTCTCCCTTGCTTAACTAATGTTTGATAAGTTAAAGCAGCAATATCGCCCCGACTAGCAAATTGTTGAGGCTTAAGCATTCTAATATTAGGATAGTTAACCACAATGTTTGCTTTGGTAGCTGCGGTTACATCGTCAATGGCATTTTGAGGGATTCTATCTGCATCTTGATAATATTTGCTGAGGTCGAATTTGTCAGGACGGTTAGTAGATGCCATTTTATCTGTAGGTACAGATGATGCTGTTCCACCAGTAGGTTGACCTTGATTATTAGCTACATTTTTAGTTGAATTTTGAGCATTTGCTGGTTGCATAAATACCGGATGCATTAATGCTGTAAATGCTAGTGGAATGGAGAGCTTATTCTTCTTTGCTCTACGTCTATTGACTGGATATGTACTTGGTTGATTAGTTACTTGATTTATCGACCCAGTTGCCAAGGTAGAACCATTATTTAAGGCTTTGGTTAAAATAGATATTGCTTTAAATCTCGAAACTTTTTCCTCTGGGCGGAAGGAACCATTGGGATTAGCTTGCATAAACCCTGTTTCATAAGCTTCCTTAATAGCAGGTGCAGCCCAATAACCACTAGGAACATCATCGAAAGTGCTGCCAGCAGTTATATTTCTCACTTGATTTTGGTTAAACGCTTTACGAATTACAGCAGCAAATTCATCACGATCCATTGCTTGATTAGGTCTAAATGTACCATCAGGATAGCCAACAAGTATGTTTTCTGCTACCAAACGTTCAATAAATGGCTTTGCCCAATGATTATCAATATCAGGAAAGCTAGTTTGTGAGTTAGGAGCAGCAAATACTGGTTCAGAAGTGGGAATTATCCAAGGGGCGATTGTAGCAAAGGTTAACCCCATAGTTAGTAAAGCGACATCTTTTGATGACCAACGATCTAAGCTAAACATTTCTTTTCTCTCATTTATTTAAGTTATGTCTACCAGAATAGCCGTTATAGGTAGACAGTTTCTCCTTCTAATGATGGAGATAGATTTATAGCTATAGGATTAAAATTTCCGATTTAATATGTGATGGTTTGGGTTAGCTCAAAGATTAATTTTTGTTAATGCAATAAAAATTAATAGGGCTTCTTGCTTCCAATCGATAAAAATAAATTATTTTTTTGAAATTTATAATTTATTTTTATTTCAGCGTTAGTTACTTCCCAGTTAATTATCTAATAAAAAAAGAACTCATACCTGAGAAAGATGGAGGGGTAGGAAACAGGTATTAGCGTCGTTAGTAAGAACCTACAAAAAAAGGATTTAGAATATGGTACTTTACAAACTCGAAGAAATTGATTCTAACTACCAAGCTACTTTTGACGGTGATGATGTCAAGGGTATGGATGTTTACTCTGACATGGACGATCAGAAAGTTGGTAGTGTCAAAAATGTTTTAGTTGATGAATCCGCTCATTTCCGCTATTTGGTAGTGGATACAGGTGGGTGGATTTTTGGTAAGCAAGTATTACTCCCGATTGGTCGCGCCCGCATTGATGATAACGATGGACGGATCTATGCAATTGGCTTGACTAAGGAACAAGCTAAAAATTTACCTGAATTTAGCGACGATATGAAGATTGATGATGATTATGAAGAGCGCGTCAGGGGAGTTTATCGTACTCAGCCTTTAGAATCTTCAGCACCTTTAGAATCTTCAGCACCTTTAGATGCACCACCAGCATCTACGCTTTATGGGGCTGCTCCTTTAACTGGTACTAACTATAACTATAAGCCAGGAGATACATACGACTATAGTCGTGAGCCAGATCTGTATGGGATGAATGATCAGAATCATAAAACCCTGAAGTTGTACGAAGAACGGTTAGTTGCTAATAAAACCCGTGCTAAAGCTGGAGAAGTAACAGTTGGTAAGCACGTAGAGACTGAGACGGCGAGAGTTTCAGTACCCGTAGAAAAAGAACGGGTAGTAATTGAACGCAATGCCCCATCTGATGCAGGGCGTGTTGTTAGTCCTGGTGAAGCTAAATTCAACGAAGGTGAAGTTGCACGGATGGATGTTTATACAGAAACTCCAGACGTTCACAAAGAAGCTTTTGTGCGTGAGGAAGTTAGAGTTCGCAAGGAAGTAACTCAAGACACCGCTACTGCGGAAGGTCAAGTACGTCGGGAAGAATTAGATTTGAATACAGGCGATAACTTGAATGTTGAGCGACGCTAATTAGTAATTACTATTAGGCTGTTTTTTCAAACTTTATTTGCTCCGTTTCTGCGGGTGAGATCCCCCTAAATCCCCCTTAAAAAGGGGGACTTTGAGTTAATTCTCCCCCCTGTTTAAGGGGGCAGGGGGGATCGAAGAATTGGAAAACACGCCCTAGCCCTCACCCTTAAGGGTGGGGAACCATACTAACTAAGCCTGCCTACGCAGGCTTTTTATGTTTGATACAATTGCGGAAAATAATAATAATACTGGTACGATTTCTAATCGTCCCATCCACATAAATAACATTAAAATTAATTTACCTAACCAATGTAAATCTGGCTGAGAAATACCGACAGATAAGCCCACGCTTCCTAACGCCGATGCACCTTCAAAAATTACATCACTTAAAGTGTATTCGGGTTTAACTACGTGCAGTAATATTAAAACACCAAATATTAATAAACTAATCCATAACAGTGTTAAAACAGCAGCACCTTTAATTTGACGGCTAGATTCCGACTCGGTTATTACTTTACCTTCTAGTTGGTAGCGCATCATTTCGTGAGGTTGTAATGAAAGCCTCCGAAAACGCCATAATATAGCTTGATAAAGAAAGACAATTCGCTTTAGTTTAAGTCCGCCAACTGTGGAACCAGCAGCGCCACCAAAAATCATGGCAATACTTAATAATAATTTAGCTGTGGGACTCCAATTTTGTAATTTGACGCTACTAAACCCACAGGTACTTAAGGCGGAAACCCATTGAAATAGTGAGTCTAACCAGAGAAACGATCCGCTATGCCAAAAATTTTCTAATAATAGTAGGATTGTTCCTAATACTATGAGAAACCACAAGGCGCGATGTTGGGCATCTTGCCAGAGTACAGATAAACGTCGCTCAGTTAGTAATTGATAGTGTACAGCAAAGCTGATCGAGCCTAAAATACAAACCGCAATTATGGCAAGTTTCACGGCAATACTATAACTACCCATGCTATCATCTGCGATCGCAAATCCACCTGTAGAAATACCTGTTAAACCATGATTAGTTGCTTCCCACCAAGGCATTCCTGTTATTCTTAGTAATAAGATGCTCAAGGCTGTATATAATAAGTAAATTTTCCAAATTTTGCGGACAGTTTTAGTGACGGTGAGGGCAATTCTTTTTTCCCGCCCCTCGGCATAATACAGTTCATAAGCATCTGTGCTAGGTTCTAGTACAGCGATGACTAGGACGATCATACCAACACCGCCAATCCATTGCATGAGCGATCGCCACCACTGTAAACTATGGGGTAATAAACTTGGTTGCAGCGCCATTGATAAACCCGCACTGCTGAATCCAGCAAATGATTCAAACAGCGCATTAGTAGGATTTTGAAAATTTAAGATAGTTTGGGATTCGGGAAATGTGGCAAAATGATATGCGATCGCGATCAATGGAATTGCACCTAAAAACGGTACTACACCCCAACTTATTGCCGCAACTAACATCGCATGGCGTAAGCGTGTCTCACTAGAATAATCACCTAGTTGATATAGTAATTGCCCAATACTTAAAGAAGCTAAAGCTGTTAACAAAAACGCTGGAATAGCATAATACTCCCGAAATACTAAGCAAATAGGTAATGAAACTACAGCCATCACTCCTGGTAGGTGTAACAATAAACCTACATCACGTAAAATTGCCTTAGTATTGCGACTCAACCAATTAATTTTAATCTTCACTTTTGATCCAGAAAATTATAAAGATGTTTAGCAATAATAACTTCTGGATCTACAATTACCTGTACGCCTAAACGTTCAAACATTCCTTGATGCTCTGGATCGTTAATCATACTAATTAGTGTCTTGACACCACGTTCTTTTCCCAGAAACATCGCCATTAAATTAGCTGAATCATCACCTGTCGTCGCAATTATGGCATCAGCCTTATCTGCATCTGCTTCATCTAAAATCCCACCTTGGGCAATCTTTGCATGAAATACTTTTACATCATACTTTTGTAATACAGCTTGCGCCCTTTCTTTATGAGATTCAATTATGGCAACTTGATGATTATTTTGTAATGCTAATTTTACTAAACTAGCTCCTACTGAACCTGCACCGACAATAATTACGTACATAGCAACAACAGTTCAACTTTTCTAAAACTATCCTCAATTTAAACAAAAAATTATGAGATTTTTATTGATGTCTAGATTGAGAATAATTGATTTGCCAAGTAAAAGAGAAAGTTGCACCACTACCTAATTCTGACTCAATGAAAACTTGCCCGCCTCTGCTTTCAATAATTTTTTTAATAACTGCCAGCCCAATGCCAGTGCCTTCTACTTTATCTCTAGCTTCTAAGCGTTGAAATATTTCCCAGATTTTTTGATGATATTGAGGTTCTATGCCTATACCATTATCAGATACAGAAAACTTATAGAATTTTCTCTGCTTTTTAACTGAAATATTTATAGAAATATCAGATTTATGCCCATGTTTAATGGCATTATTGATTAAGTTCATAAATACTTGTTGTAAGGGAATGCGCTCTGTTTTTAAAGTAGGCATTCCTGGCGCTATGATGATGCTTACTTCTGGCGGTGGGGCAAGTAGTTCGATAGTTTCAGATAGTAAATCAGCAACATTGACTGTTTCAATTACTTGTACGCGACCAGCGCGTGAATACTGTAAAATTCCATCAATTAATGCTTCTAAACGATAGACGCGCCCACGCAGTAAGTTGATATGCGATCGCGATTCTTCAGTAAAACACTCAGCTAAATCTTCCTCTATCCAATCTGCTATACTGGCGATACCTCGTAATGGTGCTTTCAAATCGTGAGAGGTGACATAGGCAAACCGATCTAATTCTTGATTACTGCGCTTTAAAGCTTCTGTTAATTCTGTTAATTCCTCAGCTTTTTTCTCAATTTCTTGTCTAGCACGTACTTGTTCTGTCACTTCTACAGCATGGCTCATAATTGCATAAACTCGATCGTTACTATCAAATAAAGGTTGATAGACAAAATCCCAAAAACCTTCTTCAAGAATGCCATCATCATTGCGGTCAAATTCTAAACGCATTTCTTTGCCAACAAAAGGTTGACCAGTTGCATATACTTGATCGAGTAATTCAAAATAACCTTGTCCTTCTACTTCAGGAAAAGCTTCTCTAATAGTTTTACCAATCAAATCTCGTTTACCTGCAAGTTTGAAAGCCAGAGAGTTAACAGTTTGCAATACATGATTAGAGCCGTAGGTAATTTGAATTGCAGCAGGGGTTTGCTTGAAAATTCGTTGCAGTTCATTCCCTGCTGCTTCAGCTTCTTTTCGTGCTGCTTGCTCACTAATTAACTCTAGCCTTTGTGCCTCAGCTTGTTTACGCTCAGTAATATCGTGCATGATCACAACGGCTCCTTGTTTGTTACCGTTGGCATCAATAATTGCTCTGGCATTAGCTAGTAATGAACGGGCAATACTGGATGAATTATTATTGATTTTGAGAATGCTCATTATTTCTACGTTATGAACAATTTCCCCTCGTAAGGCTCGAAATAAAGGAACTTCCTCTATTTTCATCCTGGTTTTACCATCCGGGTGAAATAAGCCATAATATTCTGTCCACTGGTCAGGCGGAATGGGTTGCTCAGGTAACCAGTCAAACGCACGTGCTGTTTGGTTAAACAATGTGAAAGTTCCATTAGCATCGCAAGCAATAATTGCAGCTTGCACGTTATCTAAAACTACTTTTAAAAACTCTTGTTCTTTCTCTAGCTCTGCTTCTGCTTTTTGCCGTTCAGCAATTTCTGCTTTGAGTAATTGATTTGCTGTTGATAGTTGAGCAGTTCGCTGTTGCACCAAACTTTCTAAGTCATCGTAAGCTTTTTTTAGTGCTAATTCAGCTAACTTTTTATCGGTAATATTACGAGTGACAGTAGCTAAACCTAGAATTTTGCCTGTTTGTTTATCTTTAGTTGTAAATAAGTTGTAATAAACAGGTATTAACTGATTTGTTTTGAAATGCCGAAATTGAAATTCTCCTTCCCAGCGTCCCTGTTGAAATACAGTAGGTAGGATATGCTCTTGCACATACGGTAAATCTTCTGGGTTCAAGTAATCAGTAATCTTTGTTTGTCTGACTTTATCCTCAATTTCTAAACCTACCATTTGCCGACCAGCTTCATTTACATAAAGTGGTTGACCATCTAGAGTTGCTAGACCAATAAAATCCGAGCTATTTTCTATGATGGAAACCAGCTTTTGTTGATTTTCCTCTGCTAGTTTTCGCTCAGTAATATCTGTACAAGTTCCCACCCACTCGCGGATGCTACCATTTGCTTCTTTAACAGCAATAGCACGAGCCGAGAAATATCTATAGTTATTGTTCGAGGTATTCAGAGGAAATTCCGCCTCAAAAATGCTGTGTGTAGCGATCGCATTTTTCCACTTTTCCCCCGCTTCTTCTCGCTCATCTGGGTGAATATCTTCTAACCATCCCCAACCTGTTAAGGCTGCTTCACTTCTCCCTGTTAAAGCACTCCAACCTGCTACATCTTTAATAAATTCTCCCGCAGCATTACTCAGCCATACTATTTGTGAAGTTGCGGCGACTAAGGAACGATAACGTTCTTCACTTTGCCGTAAAATTGCCTCTCCTCGTTGACGTTCAGCTAATTCTGCTAGTCTGACAGCGCGGTTTTCACTTTCTAATCTTACCCGTTCTTTATAGTTAGCGAAAAAATCGCTTAAGGCAGGTTCTTCTTGTAGAGAACCTTGCAAATAATCTTGAACGCGCCGATCTGCTTCATAAGATACTTCTGGATGAGATAGCATCCAAGTATGGCAAGTTTTTATATAAGCAATAAATAAAGCTAAGTAATTATAAGCTTCTAGAGTTAGCAATTTGCGTAATTTGGTATGATAATCCTCACTATCTTTAATTTCTAAAAATATCAATATTGAGCAGTAAAATATATAATTTTCGATAGCTGTGTCAGGTTCAGCCCAATTTTCTATAGAAATTTGTTGTGTATCTACCCCTGGAAAATATTGATTGATTTCTGCTTCTGTTGGTGGCGTTAATTCTAGTAGTTTTAATACTTCATGTGCGCTCATTCCTAATGGTCGTAATGTACAGCTATGACAAACCATACAATAAGGAATGGCACAATAGCGCGAAAGATAAGCAGATAGCTTTTCTTTAAATAATGCTGGTAGTGGATTATCGACGTAAGCAGATAATGTTTGTTGCCATAAATTTTCTAGTACTTGTGGCGTGGACTCTGCGGGACTAAAAAAAGGCGGAACAAAACCGAATTTTTCCTGAATTTCTGCCTTGATTTGGTCAGTTGTTCGCATATCAATAACCTGAATAATTATTCTCTATAAATTTTATCTAATTGGTAGACCTCTTGCATAAATATATTTAACCCCACCCCAGCCCTCCCCTTATTAAGGGGAGGGAGCCAATTTCTCCCCTTAATAAGGGGGGAGAAAGGGGGGTAATTTAAACTTTTGCAAGATGTATAGTACTCAGCTATCTTGCAATTAAGTAAATTAATCTTTCAATATCAGCAAGCTTGAATATATTGACACTAACAGAGTAAAATATCACCTGTCTTAGGGTATAAAATGGATAAAATATATGGTAAATTACTGGTTAATGAAGTCGGAACCAAAAGCATTTAGCCTTACTGATTTGCAAAAGCAAGGTTTTACAGTTTGGGATGGTGTGCGTAACTACCAAGCACGTAATTTTTTACGCCAGATGCAACCAGGCGATTTAGCATTTTTCTATCATTCTAATGCTGCACCGTCTGGAATTGTGGGGTTAATGTCTGTGGTAGAAAGTAATGTGGAAGATCATACTCAGTTTGACCCTAGTAGTCCTTATTATGACCCCAAATCAAGTAAATTGTCATCCAGATGGCAAACTGTGATTGTACAATTTGTAGCAGCTTTTCCTAGTATTATTTCTTTGGAAAGACTTAAGCAAGAATTTAGCGATCGCGAATTAGC
>JBARVL010000139.1:0-7149 GCA_049646245.1 Crinalium sp.
TAACCTTAGGCGATTACTGTCCACCATCTGTGGCAGCGTCGGCTGAAGCGTTAAAGTTGCAGAACGGATCACAGCAGACCCTCGAAGCTCATATAATCATCGTAATTTTATCATTCTAAGTTAAAAAGTTTTATTTGCATCATTTTCATATATAAATAATTGATGAGCAGATCAAAAGCTGGCACAATAATTTGAAGAAATTTGTAATAAAGTGATAGAAATATTGTAAGTCTTCAGCTATCAGCTATCAGCCGTCAGCTAGGAATAATAATGTTTTGTTTATAGCGGATGAGGATTCCAGATGCGAGACTAGCCGCCAAGATGAACGCGCTAAGTGCTGATAGCTGACGGCTGAATGCTTACGAAATGTTTAAGCTGATGAGTTGGCAAGCTCACTCTACCATTAAATAAAAACAACAATCTTCACTTCTGCCGATGAATTGAAAATTCAGGCGATCTAGCTGATTACACTTAAGTATTTTCACGGATATAGCTAGGTAATTTATCAGCATCAGCGACCCTACTTAGTCAGCTATCAGCTAAGATTATGGGTTGAAAAGAAAAATTTCTCCCCATCAAACATGGGGAAAATTGTTAGATTGTTACGTCGATCGCTACTCTAAGCCCAATTCCCGTTTCAACAAACTAATCGAGTTGGTGGAGATGTAGTTTTCACTGATAAATATTTGGGGTGGGCGAATAATATCTTCTCTGGCGGCGGCAATTGCTGCCTTGACGGTAGGTAAAGTTACTTGATCTGCGATAATGGTATGGGCGCTGCGTACAATAGCTTTGAGCTTGTAGGTATCTGTAACTTGGCAAGTCACTACCAGCAAATCATCACCACGCAGACTATAAATAATAATTTCTGCAACGTTTAAAATACCTGCACTAAGGCTAACGATCCCAAGATAGCTGTCTTTAGGTAAATCTGTAATTAATTTGAGTTCGTCTTCGTAGTCGTGAATATCCACAGGGATGACGCGCACCGAGTTAGGGGCGGCGATCGCTTCTGCTTCTTGAATAAAATAACGGTTAGTTACTACTGTGGCGGAGTGTGTTTGCTGTAGCAATAGTTGAAGTTCTTCTAAAGGAACCAGTTGGACGGGAATTTTTAAGGCTTCTTCGAGTTCTTGCACCATCAACTCACCAGCGCCAAGATCTCTTTGGGGAACTGTCACCAGCACTCTCGCACTACAGCGTAAACGCCAGTCAATTTCTGCTAAAAATAATTCTCTGGCAAAAGAAAGTGAAAAATTTTGGTTGAGTAGTTCATCCAAGCTTTGTTGGACAATTTGATTAGCTTTGGGATAGTTATCCAGCAGTGGCGATCGATGTTGAGTGCCAATTTCGTGACCTAAAGCGCGGACATAAATGCCCGATCCGGCTTGGGTGTCTACCAGTCCACCTTCTTCAAGTTGTTTATATACTTTGCTAATTGTGTTGCGGTGCAGCCCTGTCTGCATTGCTAACTGTCTGGTACTAGGCAAACGCTTACCAGGTGGAAACTGACGAGATGCGATCGCAAATTGCATTTGGTCAAATAACTGTTTTGATGCAGGGACTTCACTATCTGGCTGAATTTGAAACTGAACCATATTTTGCACCATAAAACCCTGTAATTAAGCGCATCTAGAAATATATTGTGCTGGATACGCTCTTGTAGAGACGCGAAATTTCGCGTCTCTACTTTTATCGCTGATTTAGGCTGCGAGCGTCCAGTAAAACACAAAACAGACGCGCCATGTCCCGTCTCTACACCAAGTATTTGTAGCAATTCTTTTCCGAATTGGTATAAAATCAACGCCAACAAAATCGAAAATTATGATGACAGACCAGGAAATTATTACTGATACCGTTAAAATTGCTAATGGAGATATCCAAATTTCTGCTTACCTAGCAATGCCAGCCCATGAGGGAGTATTTCCAGGTATTGTGGTGTTGCAGGAAATCTTTGGAGTTAACTCCCACATTCGAGATGTGACTGAACGCCTTGCTAAAGAAGGCTATATGGCGATCGCACCTGCACTATTTCAACGCACCGCCCCTAATTTTGAAGCTGGATACACGCCAGAAAGCATCGAAACTGGTAGAAACTACGCTGTTCAAACCAAAGCATCAGAATTACTTAGTGATATTCACGCGACAATAGATTACTTGAAAAGCTTGCCCAATGTTAAACAAAATTTTGGCGTTATTGGCTTTTGCTTTGGCGGTCACGTTGCCTATTTAGCAGCAACTCTACCAGATATCAAAGCTACTGCCTCATTCTATGGCGCTCGCATTGCTACCGCCACATTGGGAGACGGTGAACCAACACTTACTCGCACACCAGAAATCAAAGGCAAGCTTTACGCCTTCTTTGGCAGCGAAGATGCCAGCATTCCATTTGAGGAAGTACATCAAATAGAAGAAGAGTTACAAAAATATCAAATTCCTCATCAAATATTTCGCTACGATCAAGCTGATCACGGATTCTTTTGCGATCAACGTAGTAGTTATAATCCCGACGCAGCAGCAGATGCCTGGAAACAGGTTAAACAGTTGTTTGCCAAAGAACTACAATAACCTGAAATCAATATCTGTGTTTAACTTATCAGCTTAACTTCTCATGACTTCCAAATCGACTGCTTCTCAAAAGGCAAATCAGTCCTTTACAATGGATGATTTTGCAAAAGCCCTTGAACAACACGACTTTAATTTTCAACAAGGACAAGTCGTGCGTGGCAAGGTACATAGCTATGATAATGATGGCGTATATGTTGATATCGGTGGCAAGTCTTTGGCTGTTGTTCCCATCCAAGAAATTGCTGCAAACGATATAACCGATGTATCGACAGTACTGCCATTGCAGGAGGAGCAGGAATTTTTAATTATTAAGGAACAGGATGCAGATGGTCAAGTAACACTGTCTCGCCGTCAGCTACAAATTAAGCACGCTTGGGATTCTATTGCTGAAATGCAAGACAATAAGCAATCGGTGCAAGTGCGTGTCAGTGGTGTTAATAAGGGGGGTGTGACAGTAGATTTCCAAGGGGTACGGGGGTTTATTCCGCGATCGCATTTAATTGATCGGGAAAATCTACCCGAATTGGTTGGTCAAACTCTGACTACTAGCTTTTTGGAAGTTAATCCTGAAACTAAAAAACTGGTTTTTTCCCAACGTGAAGCTAATCGCGCCGCCAGCTTTAGCCAGCTAGAAGTCGGACAGTTAGTTGAAGGGAAAGTTTCTAGTCTCAAGCCTTTTGGCATCTTTGTTGAAACTGAAGGTACTACTGGATTAATTCACATCAAGCAGGTAAGCCAAAAGTATATTGAATCCTTACCGTCGCTGTTTGAAATAGGTCAGCCTATTAAAGCCGTGATTATTGAACTTGATGAAGGAAAAGGACGAGTTTCTTTATCTACTAGAGTTTTGGAAAATTACCCTGGAGAGATGTTAGAAAATCTCGCAGAAGTAATGGCTTCAGCCGAAGCTCGTGCTGAAAGAGCAACTAAAAAACTATTTGGTTAATTATCAATTAGACCTCAAGAGAAATTACAGGTGGGTTGCAGAGAACTAATGTAGAGACGCGAAATTGTGCGCTACGCGCAGGCTACGCCAACGCGTCTCTACATTGTTTTTGGGCAGATGGATCTTAAAATTTTGGGGCTAAAGCTTCACTACAAACCTATTTTTGCCAGAAAATAGGCTAAATACAGCAATATTTTTTTATAACAAAGCAGTAATAATAAGAAATTATTGTTAACCTTAAAAAAATAGCCTCGTCGTTTAACTTGACTAGGCTTTTACATCGACTGTGATTAATCACTATTCAATTCCTTAAATGTTAGATGCTTTAAAACTGAATGCCGATCGCGCCACTAACTCCAATTCTGTACCGAATTCTTAAACCTACTTTTCCTAGCTGTCTTTGGGCTGGATGTGGTAATTCCAAAGAAATTGCGCTCACTTTTGATGATGGTCCCCATCCAGAATACACACCGCAGCTATTAGATGTTTTAGATCGTTACCAAGTTTCGGCTAGTTTTTTCTGGCTAGGTGTTTGCGTTAACCGCGCACCCACTTTGGCTCGTGAGGTATATCAACGAGGTCACTGGATTGGATTACACGGGTACGATCATCGCTCTTTTGCTCGTTTGAGTAGTAAGGAGTTGCAGCAGAGTTTGGAATTAACCCAAGAGGCGATCGCCACTTCTTGTAATTTAGAACCTAAATATGTTCGTGATGTGCGACCCCCTAACGGTTTGTTTACACCCCGAACCTTAGATTTATTGCACCAGTGGAATTATCGACCTGTAATGTGGAGTGTTGTACCAGAAGATTGGGTACGACCTGGAATTTCAGTTGTTACTCAACGAATTATCCGACAAGTTCACAATGGGTCGTTAATTGTTCTGCATGATGGCTATTATGGAGGACAAGACGTAGCCCAAACTACTGCCGAGATCATTCCTATATTGATCGAGCAAGGTTATCGTTTTGTTACGATTGATAGACTTTGGGAGAAATTTCAGGTAAGCACCGCCTAGCTTTAAAAGCTGCTCGGCAACTCACTAATACATCCCTTGCTGATCCGCTAACAGCACCGATACTTTCATCGTCATTTAACTTGTAATCGGATAAAAATACTTATTTGCTTGTCCTACTTCCTCTGATGACAAAATCAGAATATCTATTAGCTACTTTTATGGCATTCTTGAGCCAAATTCATTAAAATGTCGGAAGATATTTGAGCCAACAATCTTAAAAGCAGCCCATAAGCTGTGGAATTAAGATTTAGGCATCAACTCCAAATAATGGTAATTAAGCCAGGATTTTGGGTAAGTTTAATGGTCAATACACTAGGCAAATCAAAAAGTAGCAGCTAAACTGATCGGGTGGGAGTGATAAACAATTTTGCAGTTAGCTTTCCTTTACGCTAAAAAAATGACTTTACTTGGGTATCCTGTTACTCAAGCGTTAGTAAACGCTGGCTTAAATCACGAAGATAAACGACGTTTTAAGTTTTTTCTAGAAATTTAGAAATAAAACAAACCAAAAACGTGCAATTTTTGTGAGAAAGGCTACAATCAAAAAGGTTTAACCTAAATTCAGCATTAACACCTACTTCAACGCTTTTATGGATAGCTGAAAAGCAAGCGATTTACAAATCTTTTGACTAAAACGATAACTAAGCGTTGAAGGCTTGGTACAACTAATTGCTGGCTAATTTTTTGTTAGATTTCCTAACACCATATTTTGGTTTTTAATTTAAGGAGCATGAGGAATAAGGCATGACCCAGGCTAACGACGTACTCACAATCGCACCCCTCACTGAAGAACCTGATGCAAGCGATTTGGAAAGAAGCGAGTTGGAACTTTTGCTTGATAATGATGTTGATTCAGACGACGAACTTGTGGATGTTCCACCTGATGAGGACGACAGTAAGCCTGGTAAGGTGCGCTCTACTCGTCGTCGCGCCCAAACCAAAAAGAAGCATTACACAGAAGATTCAATTCGCCTCTATTTACAAGAAATTGGTCGCATTCGGTTACTACGAGCCGATGAAGAAATTGAGTTAGCTCGTAAAATTGCTGAGTTGCTGCAATTAGAGCGGGTTTATGAGCAATTGAAGGCTCAACTAGAGCGCGAACCAAAAGATAGTGAATGGGCGATTGCTGTAGAAATGCCGTTGCCACAATTTCGCCATCGTCTCTATTTAGGGCGACGCGCAAAAGACAAGATGGTGCAGTCTAACCTGCGTCTGGTGGTATCTATTGCTAAAAAGTATATGAATCGGGGCTTGTCATTTCAAGATCTGATTCAAGAAGGTAGTTTAGGTTTGATCCGCGCGGCGGAAAAATTTGACCACGAAAAAGGTTATAAGTTTTCTACTTATGCTACTTGGTGGATTAGACAAGCTATTACGAGAGCGATCGCAGATCAGTCTCGCACAATTCGCTTACCTGTCCATCTTTATGAAACTATTTCTCGAATAAAGAAAACTACTAAGCTACTTTCCCAAGAAATGGGACGTAAGCCAACGGAAGAAGAAATCGCTACTCGCATGGAAATGACCATCGAGAAACTGCGGTTTATTGCTAAATCTGCTCAACTTCCAATTTCTTTAGAAACACCCATTGGTAAAGAAGAAGATTCTCGTTTAGGAGACTTCATCGAAGCCGACGGCGAAACACCAGAAGATGAGGTTTCTAAAAATCTCCTGCGGGAAGATTTAGAAAGCGTACTTGATACTCTTAGCCCCCGTGAGCGTGATGTGCTGCGCTTACGTTATGGCTTGGATGATGGGCGGATGAAGACGTTAGAAGAAATTGGTCAAATCTTCAATGTCACCCGCGAACGTATTCGTCAAATTGAAGCGAAAGCTTTGCGGAAATTGCGCCATCCAAATCGCAATAGTATTCTGAAAGAATATATCCGTTAAATCAAAATTAACAATTCACAGATTAATAGCCAGAGATCAAGGGTTTACCTAAGATTTCTGGCTTTTTGTTCAGAGTTTATATCAAATCCGGTGGCATGGGAATTATATATTTTTTTAACGCAAAGGATCGCAAAGGTAAGCGCAAAGGATCGCAAAGGTAAAATGAATACTATATTGTGTGTTTTATTGGCGCGATCGCTACTAGATAAATTAGATGCACGGGGATATTAAAATTTTGGTTAAAACTGATTAACATAGGATTATGTTTAATTACAATCCTTTAGACTGCCTACCATCTTCAGCAGAGTTACCTGATTCTGATGATACTCCTGTGGATAACGAACTACAAATTTTAATTCCAAATTTATTATTAGCAATTCTATCTTCATTTTGGCAGCAGCGTGAAGACTGGTTTTTTGGCATTAATATGGGGATTTATTATGCACCATTAAAACCTGCTATAGTTCCTGATGCCTTTCTCAGTTTAGGCGTAGAACGATTTCTTGGTGAAAATGGTAGGTTAAGTTATGTACTTTGGGAAGAAGAGGGAATTATACCGCTTTTTGCATTAGAAGTAATTTCCCAAACTTATAATGGCGAATACGAACAGAAAAAAATAGATTATGCTCAATTGGGAATTTTGTACTATGCCATTTATGCCCCTACTCGCCTACGTCGCAAGCGACAACGTTTAGAAGTTTATCGCTTAGTTGAAGGTCA
>JBARVL010000140.1:0-14694 GCA_049646245.1 Crinalium sp.
TTTGTCCTAAACGTCCGTAAGAAAACAAATTATTCGCAGCTTGACGCAGAGTTGCTTCTAATTGTGTTTCAGTAATATCAGGTTTGACAGCAATTACTGTTTGTGTTCCCCCAGTATCGTAAGTCAGGGAGTAGCGTACCGCACCTGGGACGGGTGTGTGAGTTAAAGGTGCTAAACTCAGGGCAAATAAACCACCTGTAAGGACGCACATAAATCCGGTAATTCCCACAAACCGGAACCGCACGCCCCATTTGAGAATTAAAGCTAGTATTGTGATCGCAGCACAGAGTAATGTTAAGATACCTGACCACTTAGTGATGTTGAGGAAATCGGCGGTTGTGAGCATAACAGATTAAGCGTCTTCTTTCTCGTTACTAATAAAGTTATCTGGCTGTGTACTATTACTAGATTCCAGCGCAGCTTTTAATGTGTGCCAAGTGAGGTTAGCACATTTAATTCTTACTGGAAATTGGGACACGCCTTGCATGACGTTGAGTTTGCGTTGTTCTTTCGGAAACTCAACTTCTCCCTTCATCATTTGTTGGAAGCGTTGCACCATTTCCAAAGCTTCCTCTACACTTTTACCTCGCAGGGTTTCAGCCATTAAGTCAGCAGATGCGATCGCGATCGCGCAGCCTTCACCCTCAAACTTTACGTCTTCGATGCGGTTAGCTGCATCATTCAACTGCAACGTCAACTCGATCGTATCGCCGCAGGAAGGGTTATGCCCCTTCTGATACCGATGTACTGGGTTAGTTTTGCCCTTGTGTTTGGGCTTCTTGTAGTGTTCTAGGATAACTTGTTGATATAAATCCCGTAAATTGCCCAATGTCATGATTGGATAGTTATAACCTGCAATATTAGAGTTGTCTCGATCCTATCAGTATCGCCTCAATTAGCTGTTAGCTGTTAGTGATTAGCTTTTAGCCGTCAGCCGTCAGCCGTCAGCCGTCAGCCGTCAGCCGTTAGCCAAGGTTTTTGTAGTTATTTCTACTTAAAGATTTAACTAAAATCATAAATCTACCTATAGGCAGATTACAGCAAATAGCTTGATACCCACTTCTGACAGATGCCACTATGGTAATTGAAGGGCATTGTATAGATATAGCAACCGCCCATGTTTGGACAAAATAAATTCCCAAACCCTTGGGAACGTTGCCTTTCACAAAAGCTGAATGCTGATAGCTGACAGAGGAACCGCTATAACCGCAAGTTATAACTTAACAAAATTACATTATAAAAACTGGGAAAAATCCGCCATGAAACTGACATATTTAGCCAAATATATCCCCTTATTTATAGCTGTTGCGATCTTAGCTCCTGCTCAAAGTACCAAAGCCCAAACAAGAGTTCTCAAGATCGTACAACCTCCCCAAACTCAAACAGTAGTTCCCACACCAGCGACTACTAAAGAAGGAATTCCTACTTATGGTTCTGAGTATGCTTATGACCGCTATATGCGACTGGGATATGCAGCTACTCAAAGAAAAGACCACCAAGCAGCTTTATCTTATTTTAAATTAGCACTTCAAGAACGCCCTAACGATCGCTACGCGAATATTGCTTATTGGAATATGGTAGATACTCTCAAAGCTAAAGATGCACCATCCACCAATAAGGTAGCCGAAAATAACTATCAGCGTTATATGAGAATAGGATACGACGCTACCAACCAAAGGGATTATCAAACAGCTTTAATTAATTTTAAGCGGGCATTAAAAGAGCGTCCAGGAGATTTTTATGCCAGCCAAGCATTACGCAATGTTCAAACATATACTAATCGTGGACGACAAATTGCCCGTGATTAAAAAGAAAGTAGATTAACCAGGGGCAGTACCAATGTGTGCGCCAATTAAAATTAAAGTTTTGGGCATTAATTACATTTTTGGGTTAAATCGGTATGTTAATTTTTTCCTGAGCATTGATAGCTTCCATCCCAAAGTAATTTTGTTATAGCCATAGGTATAAGCAATTTTCTTTAGCCGCTTTGCCTGTTGCCATCCTACGAGTGTAGACAATAATTTAAACATCAAACCGCCCTCAAACTGCAAACTTGAGCCACCAAATTGCTGTACTTTTGCTTGTGCTTGTGCAATTAAATCTGGTACTTCTGGATAAACTTCATAAATAAACCGTTGAAAAGCTGTTGCACAAGCATGATGAGTGCGATCGCTATCTTCTTTTGCCAGGAAATTCTCTGTACTTAATAATATCGCATAGAAGGCTGATTCCCAAGCTTGACGCGACTTAGAACCACTTAAACTATTAGAATTACCAGATCGATAAAAACTCTTAGCACCCCAACAAAACTTAACTTTTTTACTCGCTAAAATTACCCGACAAAAATATTCGCCGTCATCATTAAGAGATAAATTTTCATTCCAAGCACCTGATAATTGTGCAAGCTGGCGCGGAACTAACCACGCGGCTGGGTGCATCATCAAATTATTTTCCCAGACACAAATAAGCCAATCAATGGGTGACATATCCACCCAATTTAACTCTGGAATAAACAAAGCTTCTGAGGGAGTTTGATAAAACCTTGCCCATTCTCCAGCCACAATACAGTCCAAATTTTCAAGTAATAGGAGATTTAACTGACGTTCAATTTTATCAGCCGCTAATAAATCATCAGCATCTAAATATTGAATAAAATCTCCTTGGGCTAAGTTTAAAGCACAATTTCTGGCGGCACTTGCCCCGCTATTTTCTTGACTAATAACTTTGAGAGAAGCCGACTCGAAATTACGGGCGATCGCTCTTGTATGATCTGTAGAACCATCATCAACCACAATTATTTCTTTATCCAGCCAAGTTTGAGCCAAGGCAGATTCTATGGTTGATGCAATCCATTTTTCAGCATTATAAGCCGGAATGAGGATGGATACCAAGGGCTTCATTTTCGTTCATTTCACTACTAACGTCTTAAGTCTAGATTTTTGACGGAGACTTGGCTTAAAAATTCTGATGATAAACTCACGAATACGAATCGCCCAATAAGGATTGCACAAACATATAGACTTAAAAAGTAAGCTACTGCTTTTAGGTATTCTGTCATTAAGTGAAACGGCAAGAGTTACACAAGCATCAGCATTATCCCAATCTAAATATGATGCCGAAACGCCAGCAATACCCCACAGTCTTTGCGAAATTTCATCATTATAACGACCTTCCAGGGCTTCCGCAGCTTTTCTCATTACATGAAACGTCGAACGGGCGGCTCCAGCCATATTGCTGGTAGTCATGGAATTAGGTCTAATATAATTAATCACAGTCACAGTCGGATCTGCCGCAAAAGTTAAACCTGCCCTAGCTAGTCGTCCGTGTGTGGCTTGATCTTCACTTTGTAAAATTAACGGATCTGTATCCCATCCGCCTGCTTGCAGGAAAGCATCGCGTCGATAAAGCCCGCAAAATGGATTAATTTGTTCTTTGAGTGTATAAGCGATCGCATCACGTCTTAGTTCTGCATCATCAAATTTACGCAATCCTAACTTTTTATCGGTATTATAGTCTCGAGTTTCATAACTAAAAAATACAACATCAGGAGGATGTTCCTGCTGCATCCATTTATGTGCTGACTCCACAAAATTAGGATAAAGTACATCGTCAGCATCATGGAAATGAATCCAATCACAAGTTGTTTTTTCAGCTAACACATTTTTACCAAATGAACAGCCACGATTAAGCTCACCACAAATAACTTTTGCGCCAAATTTAGTAGCTACTTCCGCAGTGTTATCTGTACTACAGTCATCATAAACCCAGATTTCATCAAAAGGGATAGTCTGGGCTAGAGCCGATTCAAGTAACCGATGTATAAAAGCCGCCGCATTGTAAGCAGGTATACACAGAGCTAGGGATAAACTATCAGATTTTTGCAACATTTTTAGCAACTAACCGCTAGAAAATATTATTTTGTTCAATAACTAACTTTGACAATCTTGCGCCATAAACCCCAATAAGCTCTAGAAATAACAACATGAGGTGATTCGATAATGAGTTTTAATGCTAACCTAAATAATTCCCAACGATTTTTGCCATCTTGATTGGCTGTACTTAAAAACCCTGCTTCTTTAACTAAGCACTTGAACCAAGTTAATCCTATCTGATGATTTTCTTTCATCATCTTTATATATTCTTTGTGCAAACGTTGATTGTTCGCAATAGTTTTAGTTTGAGGGTGGATTCGATAGTGCATTAATCTTATGTCTGTGTAGATTGGGTTACACATTTCCGTATAACGGAGCATAAAATCTCCATCAAACAGATTATGAAAGTCTTCTCTCATTCCCCCCACTGCTTTGCTTAATTCTACTGAAAGAATGGTAGCTTCTGGCTTATAATAGTAATCTTTATTAAAGTTTTTTGTCGGGTCGATCATTAATGCTTTTGAGACATTAAATGATATTTTGCTATATTTAACTTTCCCATCATCTGTTGATTCATAAACCCCGCCATAAAGGGTATCTTTTCCAGCTTTTGTCAAAGTTTGGCTAATTTCATATAAGACGTTAGGAAAATAGCGATCATCGCTGTTAATCCATTGCCAAAATTTACCACTAGCAATGGATAAACCTTGATTAATTGCATGACTTTGACCTCGATCTGGTTCACTTTTCCAGTAGCTAATCCAAGGAGCATATTTTTTAATGATAGCTACTGAATCATCGCTACTAGCTGCATCGAGGATTATGTATTCTAAATTAGGATAATTTTGTAATAATACCGAGCGGATAGTTTCTTCAATAAATTGACCTTGATTGTAAGAAGGTGTAACAATAGTTATTTTAGGTAAATCTGTGTGGCGATCGCTAATTGTCGGGTCTGTTTCTTCAGTCCAAGGCCAACCTGTTTTACCTGGTGGTGGTGGGGGTAATTCTGCAAGTAATCCTGTTTTTGAGTAAGGAACTGTTGCTAGAGGAAATTGCATTCCTGAAGCTAAAAATTCTTGTTGATATTCCTCCAAGTTAGGTAATTGAATTGAGGTATGGCGCATATTTGCGTATATATAGTCCCAAAAATGACAGTAAAATCGCTCTTAATTTTCTAAGAGTTGTTGATATAAGTCAATATATCTTTTGGCTTGCATTTCTAAAGTATATTCTGTTATTGCGATCGCCCGACACTGTTGGCTCATTTGCTGCCTTAGTTGATTATCTTCCCATAACTGCACAATCCCTTGAGCAAAGTCCTCAGTATCTGTTGCTGTCGCTAAATAACCAGTTATACCAGGACGTACTAAATCTGGTACACCACCAACTTTAAAAGAAACCATTGGCGTACCACAAGCCATACTTTCTTGTAGCATTAAGGGTAAATTATCCGCACGGGTAGGAAAAATAAATAAATCCGCCGCAGAATAAGCGATACTTTTAAGGCGATCGCCACTGATATAACCAAGATCTAAAATTGGCATACCTATTTCCGGTAAAGCAGCACCACCATAACCAAAGGTCATCAGTATGGTTTCCGCTTTCAAAGATGCAGGTAACTTTTCTAAACTTTTTAACAGTAAATCCGCCCCTTTACGGCTATCTGTTACTGCTTGTCCCGAACACAATAACACTTTTTTATCTTTCGGAATACCCAGAAGATCTCGGCATTTTTCTCCATCCAATGGTTGATAAGCTGCTGTATCAATTCCATAAGGAATATGATGGATATTCAAGTGCTGGAACATACTTTTTTGTGCTTGTTCAGTTAACCAGCGACTAGGAGTAACAATTGTTAACTGAGAATGTTGATAAATCCAATTTTTGAGTTTCCATTCTAAATGGGTATTGTCTCTTTCAATCCCTGGATAAATATCTGGATAAGGGCATTTACCACAGCCAATTTTCCAGCGATCGCAATCATAGCTATAAGCACAGTGTCCTGTAAAGCTCCACATATCATGCAGTGTATACACCGCAGGTTTATTAGCCGTTAGGGACGGAATTACTAAATAGTTAAAATAATCACTATGTAAGTTATGAAAATTGAGAATATCAGCATTTTTATAGAAGTTTTGCTGCGGAATATCAAAAGAACTTATCAAGTATAAATAGTTAAGACCAACCCGCCTAGTGACTCGAAAAATTTGATTTTCTATCCGGTACTTACGCTTGATAGTAGCAGCGCGATCGCTTTTTGTTGTTACTTGTCCCACTAATAAACGAGAGTCAATTTTTTGATTCAGCAAACCTTGATGTAGCCGATATCCAGCAATTGATGCTCCACCGCTTATGTCAGTTTGATTAAGGTGAAGAACTTTCATATTAATTATTTAATTAATTTTATCATCATCAATACTTGTTTTTTAGTGATGAGGGCAATATTTATTATCATTTAACTTCCTAACTGCCATTCACAGTTGACAAATACACATCCATAATCAACTCCTTCATACATAGCAAAATCTGAGCCTGTATCGTAAACTGTAAATGAACAAATTTCATCTAAATAGTCTAACATTTGAATATTGGGAATATGTAGAGCTATTAAAAATGTGTAATTGCCAGGAGTTAATAAATCTTGAGGAATTTTCATTGTTGTGATAATTTCACTATCATTTTTAGGATTAATATACTTTTCTATTTCTATTTCACTTGTAAATATTTTTCTTCTGAATTTATCCTTAACTGAAATTGATAAATATGAGCCTCTAATATGCTTCTTGACATTTAAGTAAGCTTGTAAACAAATTGATTCTTTATAGCTAAAGTCTGAAGTTATCACACCAGATGTAGTTACTGTTTTAGCAGTTGTAACTAAGATACTATAATCTTCTGAGAGTTTATTACGCCGAAAAACGTTAGATTCACTACTAGGTTGATCTAAATAAGCAGCAATTACAGTATCAACTTCCCCTGCCTGTACCAAATTGCCTTTTTTTAACATAAATGCACGACTGCAAAGTTGAGAAATCATTCCCATTTGGTGACTGACAAACAAAACTGTTCTGCCATCTTTACCAACTTTATCCATTTGACCTAGGCACTTCTTCTGGAATTGAGCATCTCCTACTGCTAAAACTTCATCTACTATTAAAATTTCTGGTTCTAAATGTGCAGCTACAGCGAAAGCTAACCGCACATACATCCCTGATGAATAACGCTTAACGGGAGTATCTAAAAACTTTTCCACTTCCGCAAATGCAACTATTTCATCAAACTTCTTTTTGATTTCAATATTACTCATGCCTAAAATGGCACCGTTGAGAAAAATATTTTCTCTTCCGGTTAATTCGGGATGAAAACCTGTTCCTACTTCTAATAAACTCGCTACTCGCCCTTTGATACTAATGCGACCTCTTGTTGGTTCAGTGATGCGACTTAAAATTTTTAATAGTGTTGATTTTCCAGCACCGTTACGACCGATTATACCAACGCGATCGCCTCGATTAACTTCAAAAGATACATCAGCAAGCGCCCAAAATTCCTCAAAGGCTGGGTTGGGTGTTGGTTTACCCATCGGGCGGAGGAGTCTGCGCCCTAAAGATTTAGTTTTATTAACTATGACATCTCGCAGCGCGGTGTACTTTTCTTGCTGCTGATGACCAATGATGTATTTTTTTCCCAGGTTTTCTACGCAAATGACGGTTTCAGGCATGAATTAAGCTAACGCGCATTTTATTTGTACATTTGGAATAAAGCAGAAAAGTTATCAAATGTTCCCCTCTCTCCTCCCTCCTCCCTCCTCCCTCCTCCCTCCTCTCCCCCTCAAATATCATCAGCAAATGTGCGTTCTGTTTTACGGAAATACCAAATTCCCATAACACATGATAAGGCGACTAACAACAGCGAAAGTGTAAATCCTGGCAAGTATAGCCTAGATTCACCGCCTAAAATTGCCCAACGGAAGCCGTCAATTACTCCTACCATTGGGTTTATAGAGTATAACAACCGCCACTGTTCAGGGACACGGCTACTACTATAACCTACGGGTGATATATATATACCCAACTGAAGAATAAATGGAATCACATAACGGAAATCACGATATTTTACATTTAATGCTGCTAACCACAAACCTGCACCCATTGAGGCAGCAAAGGCAATCAAGATAAATACTGGTAAAGTCAGGATACGCCAACTTGGGACAAAATTGTACCAAGCCATCAGTCCGAGCAAAATCATTCCTGAAACTAGGAAATCTACAAAGCTAACTATTACGGCACTAGCAGGCACAATTAAGCGAGGGAAGTAAACCTTAGAAATCAAATTGGCGTTGGTGATTAAGCTGCTGCTGCATTCTGAAAGTGCAGTAGCAAAGAATTGCCAAGGTAACATTGCTGAAAATACTAGAATCTGGTACGGGGCATCGCCTTCAGGGGGTAACTTCGCTACTTGATTAAATACCACAGTAAAGACAACCATTGTTAAAAATGGTCGAATCAGCGCCCAAGCAAGACCAATAACTGTTTGTTTGTAACGTACCAAGATATCCCGCCAAGCCAGGAAGTAAAATAACTCGCGATACCGCCACAAATCTTTCCAGTACTGTCTTTCTGCGCGTCCTGCTTCAATAATTAATTCTGGTTGACTGCCATTGGTCATAATTCTTACTAAACAAGATGCCGAAATTTTGAGGCTATGCGATCGTAGCCATGAGGCTTTAATCCCAACCTAAGTACGACTTTGTTAAACTTTTAATCAAGCTCAACTATTATTCAGATATTTGTATTACATTAGCACTCTCTAGTTTTTACTCATGCCATCGTACCATTAAGTTGAGTAAGTTCTATAAGAAATACTTGATGGTTACTTAATTTTTGAAAAAAAAAATTATAATTGCATAAACATTTATTGTTTATTTATAATGTCTAGGCATCCTCCAAGACTACGCATTATTTTTAAAGTGAACTTTTTAAATCAGATGAGCGTCATTGTTCAAAGTCTGAATTTTAGGAATTAACTGATAGTACTTTGGTGAAACCAGGATTCAGACGAGTGGCGAAGCTTGCGCGCCGCCTTACGGCGGTCGCAGCAATTTTTCACCAGATTGTGCTAGCGTGAGCGCACGTAAGTTTCTTTAAGACTATTAATACTTGCTATATGAGCAGAGCGGATTTGACAAACAACCACAAACTTCATGGGTCATTTCAATATTCAATCGCATATTTGACGCTATGGGCTTTGGTCGTAGCAGCGATGCCAACTCCGGGTATGGCAAAACAGCCTTTAAAAAATGCTGCTTTTAAACTGGCGCAAAGTGGAAGTGTATTAAGGGAAGGCGCTTACACATTGGGCGCAGGCGATCGCGTTCGGATAGATATTTTTAATGTTCCTGAATACAGTGGCGAGTATACTGTGCTAGTTGATGGTACAATTAATCTCCCGATTATTGGTAGCGTCACAGTTCAAGGAATGAGTCTGCAAACTGCCAGCACTGTAATTTCCAACCAATTCTCGCGATATCTCAAACGTCCTCTGGTGACACTCAGCCTCCTAGCACCTCGTCCGCTCAAAATTGCTTTATCTGGGGAAGTAAACCGTGCTGGTTCTGTAGTGATTCCCTTTGGTGAAGGCAGGCAATTTCCGACGCTATCCCAAGCAATTCAAATAGCTGGAGGAACCACCCAGGCAGCTAATATTCGCCAAGTGCAAGTACGTCGCAGAATTGCTCCTGGTCGGCAACAAGTGATCACAAGCAATATGTGGGAGGTCATAGAAAATGGTAATTTGGCTCAAGACATCACATTGCGGGATGGAGACACAATTTTTATTCCGACAGTAGCTGCGGTTAGTGCATCTGACAGCAGACAACTAGCAAATTCTAATTTAGGAACACAGGTGACAGGACCGATCAAAATTGCGATGGTCGGTGAAGTTTCTCGCCCTGGAACTTATAGTGTTCAACCACAAGGTGCTGGACAGAGTGGTGCTGGCAGACCCGCGACTTTAACACAAGCCATTCTATTAGCTGGTGGCTTGACACCATCGGCGGGAATTAGCCAAGTCCAAATCCGCCGCCCTACAAGAAGTGGTACAGACCGCGTGATGGCTGTCAACTTGTTGCAACTTTTGCGAGATGGAGATATCAGTCAAGACGTGCTGTTGCAGGAAGGAGACACTGTGCTGGTTCCTACCCGCACTGATGTTAATCCGACAGAAGCAAGTATTCTGGCAACTTCCACATTAGCAACACAAGTTAGTGGCCCCCTCAAGGTCGCGCTGGTAGGTGAAGTAAATCGCCCTGGAACTTACGCAGTTAAGCCAGAGGCTAGTAGCACCAATGGTACAAACGCTCCACCTACCCTGACGCAGGCGCTTCAAGTTGCTGGTGGTATTAAACCCACAGCGAATATTCGCGCCGTTGAGGTACGGCGTAATAGCCGTAATGGTGCAGGACAAGTAATTGCTGTCAACCTGTGGCAACTATTGCAAGGTGGTGACCTCAGCCAAGATATTCTGTTGCAGGAGGGAGATACCATCGTAGTACCTACGGCAACCAACCTTGACCCAAGAGAGGCAGAAGCCTTAGCTCAATCTACCTTTTCTCCCGATAAAATCAGGGTAAATATTGTCGGGGAAGTAAAACAGCCAGGTGCAATTGAATTGCCACCAAATACACCACTAAACCTAGCTGTGCAAGCAGCAGGCGGATTTAACAATACTCGCGCTCGTACCAGTAGAGTTGATTTAGTTCGCTTAAATCCAGATGGTACAGTGAGTAAACGCAGCATTGGAGTTGATTTGGCGCGAGGAATTGATCAACAGAATAATCCTACTCTCCGCAATAATGATGTAATTGTGGTGAATCGTTCTAATCTAGCCACTATTACCGATACTGTGGGAACAGTGTTGAGTCCACTCACTGGTGTTTTCTCGTTATTTAACTTCTTTAGAATCTTCCGGTAACAACATAGATATATGATTTGAGGTAATAAAATAGCCTGACAGTGCGATCGCAGCCACAAATAGCATTGCCTATAAGTCCAGAATATTCCTGGCACTCGTTAACCACAGCAACAAGCTCCAGGGGGAGAGATGGAGAAACAAGACTATTCTCAACTGGCATCGCTTAATGGTAATGGCAAGCAAGCTTCTCAGTTACCATTGATTTACAAAAATCAGTTGAATGACACAGATCAAGAGGACTTGAATCTCCGACGACTGTTGACGGTGATGCGCCGTCGCGCCCTGATTATTGCCAGCGTTGCAAGTGTGGTGACGGCTGCCGTAGTTTTCCAAACTTTGAGGCAAACGCCGATTTATGAAGGCAGGTTTCAAGTTTTAGTCGAACCTGTGACGGCGGCACAAAGTAAGTTAGATCAACTCACAGCATTGGCTGGTTCTGATGCAAATCAAGGTGCAAGTTTGGACTACGAAACCCAAATTGAGGTGTTGCGTAGTACTAAGTTGATGTCTCCGATCGTGGCACAGATTAATGCTACCTACCCAGATGTTAGTTATGACTCGCTGGTTAGAAGTAACCAGCTAGGAATTTCCAGGCTGCAAGAAACAAAAATCTTAGAAGTCAGTTACCGCGATCCTGACCCGAAAAAAGTTAAGTTTGTGCTAGAACAGGTTGCTGAAGGTTATTTACGTTATAGCCTAGACGAGCAGCAAAGTAGTGTAATCCAAGGCACTAGGTTTGTGGAAGGGCAGTTGCCTGTGTTGCGACAGCGTGTAGATAAATTGCAAACGCAACTGCAAGTTTTTCGGCAACAAAACAATTTGCTCGATCCACAAACTCAGGCACAAGATATGTCTACTCGGATGAGCAGTGTCGATCAACAGCGATTAGATACTCAGGTAAAACTTAATGAAACTCGTACTCTATATGTAAATTTGCAAAATCAATTAGGGTTAGCACCATCCCAAGCGATCGCCTCGACAGCTTTATCAGAAGCGCCTGGGTATCAAAATTTACTTAATCAGCTACAGCAAGTAGAAACAAAGATTGCGATTGAGTTATCGAGGTTTACAGAAGAAAGTCCTACTGTTCAAGCACTGCGAGATCAACAGCGAAATCTGTTACCATTACTAGGTCAAGAAGCCCGAAAAGTTTTAGGAAAAAATTTCTCTTCTCCTAGTCTTGAGCAAACCAGTCCTAACTCAATTCGCCTTGGTCTTACTCAGCAACTCGTAGAAGCCACTAACCAAATTCGGGTGCTGGAAGTACGCTATGCGGCGATCAGCCAAGCTCAAGCAATGTTGGCTCAACAAGTGCAACAGCTACCAGTTATTGCTCGTCAATATACAGATTTAGACCGAGAACTAAAAGTAGCAACAGAAAGTTTAAACCGCTTTTTGGGAGTGCGGGAAACTCTGGAAATTGAAGCTTCTCAAAAAGTGCTGCCTTGGCAACTGATTTTGCCTCCTAAACAACCTAACTTCCCAATTCCACTCAATACAGAGCGTAATATTATCTTGGGTGCGATCGCCGGAATGTTACTCGGCATAGGAGCAGCTTTATTTGCCGAGCGACTTGATAATGTCTTCCATACTCCTGATGAAATCAAAGACGCAACCAGACTGCCTTTGATCGGTGTTATTCCCTTCAATAAACAACTCAAGCAAATGCAACCCGCCGCCGAAATGGCAGCAATGGCAAGCCTTAAAGACCGCGATCGCACCTCAAGCCATAATTCTTCCCAAGCTAGATGGTATAACTCCTCTCCCTTCTTAGAATCATTTCGCTCTTTGCAGACAAACCTGCGTTTCTTGGGTTCTGATCAACCAATCCACTCGATAGTAATTAGCTCAACATTACCCTCAGATGGTAAGTCTACAGTTTCTACCAACTTAGCTCAAGCAGCCGCAGCTATGGGTCAAAAAGTTTTGCTAGTAGATGCTGATATGCGTCGTCCCCAAGTACATAACGTTTTGGGATTAGAAAACCATGAGGGACTAAGTGATGTGATTTCCACAGAGGTAAACCCCAAAGAAGTTATCCAGCAATTACCCATGTGGGAACACCTTTATGTATTAACTGCTGGGCAAATGCCACCCGATCCTACTCGGTTACTTAGTTCTAAAAAGATGCTGTCTTTAATGGAAGAATTTAAGGCAGAATTTGACTTAATTATCTATGATACTCCCCCAATTCTGGGACTTGCAGATGGCAGGATTTTATCAGTTAATACAGATGGAATTGTAGTAGTTGTCGGATTAGGTCGAACAGATAGATCTATGCTCATGGAAGCATTAGACGGTTTAAAAATTTCTAATGCCCCGATCTTAGGTGTAGTTGCTAACGGTCTTAAGAACTATACAACTAACGCTTACTACTCTTATCAGGGTTACTATAATGCCAAGCCAGAAGTTGAGCAGGCTGCTGAAAAAATTTATAAACAATATAAAAAATAATTGAGGCATTCAGCCGTCAGTTATCAGCTATCAGATTTCATCACCTCGTTCCGGTATTTTAACCCTTCAGCACGGTAGGGGCAAGCTCAAAAAGTTCGAGGCAGAGCCAAATTCCCTTAATTTCGTTCCCAGGTTCAACCTGGGAACAAATGCGTCGAGGAACCCCGCCTCATGCTCTTTGTTAGTTAGTGCAAGATATCAGTATTATAGCAGTCGCGCCTTGTGGTTAGGGCATTTTTTATTTTGAAACCCTTGTAAGCATTGGCTTTTAAAAAAGCTGACGGTGCAGATAGCTGACAGAGGAACCGCTATATCTTCAAAATATATATATTTTTTTTTCGCTGAAATTTATGCCTTATTATAGATGTTTTTACAAAGAATTAAATTATAGTGTATGCCTTTAATTAACCATAATTAGATAAAATTGCCTTCTAATAACTAAATTTTCAGACAATGACTAGGGATGATCTAGGTAAGAGCTAACAGGAGCAATAACGCTTTATTTAACGTCTATAGTAGAGATCGCTTTAGACTCGAAATGCCCTTGTTTAATACCGAAATATGCCTTAACTGTCGCATTAGCACAAATACAGCACTTGTCAAAACAACTTAGCGGTGAGTGAAAAATAGTCGTATAAATATTTCTGAATCGTTGCTGTGTTATCTGTAACACTATATTTGTTAGTCCTTAAGTATTGTTTTTGAGATTGTAACTCATGCAAGGGTGAGTATAAACAATGAACAACTCCCCAAAGTTAGAAGAAAAAACGGAAAGCGGATCGAGACCGCTTAATCAGCGTCTAACGCTGATCATATTAAGTCGCCCTAGCAGTAACATCGCTATTATTGTGCTGCTGACAGTTTTAGGTGGGTTAGGAGCAGCTTGGTTATATATTGAAACTCAGCTTGCACCATTAGTTGAGCGAAATCTGACTCAGACTCTAAATAGACCTGTGCAGCTAGGTCAAGTTGAAGGTTTTGGGTTCACAGGTTTGCGGTTTGGTCGTTCAGCAGTACCCGCTACCCCCACAGATCCAGACCGCTTATCGGTTGAAGCGGTAGATGTGGGTTTTAATCCTCTCAAACTGCTGTTCGATCGCACATTGCAGCTTGATGTCACTTTAATTAAACCAGAGGGATATATTGAACAAGATGCAGAACTGCGCTGGGTTTCCACCACTATTAAATCAGAAGAAAAGAAAGGTTTTATCACAACCGACCTGCAAGCAGTGCGGATATCACAGGGAAATGTTGTACTATTACCATTTTCTCAATTACCAAGTGGTAAAACACCTGTTGTCATTACAAAAGTCAACGGTAAAGCCAACTTTTTCGATCAAAATCAAAGGATTAGTTTTGATTTAGAAGGTCAACCTATCGACCAAGTTCAAAATCC
>JBARVL010000141.1:0-2795 GCA_049646245.1 Crinalium sp.
ATGATTTACCGTTGGGCGGACAGCTAAGTTATCAAGATTGGATTAGCATATTAGGACGCGAAGCTAAAGCCAAGGCTTCTCAGCAGCCACAAAATTTAAGCATCATCGCTGGTGACTCTTTAAGTAGATGGTTTCCCGATCGCCTTTTGCCTCAAGAGCGTATTTGGCTAAATCAAGGAATTTCTGGGGAAACTTCTACAGGTTTGCTGAAAAGATTGTCTTTATTTGATCAGACTCAGCCAGAAATCATTTTTGTGATGATTGGCATTAACGATCTACTTCGAGGAGTACCAGAGGAAAAGATTTTAGCGAACCAGCAAGAAATTATGCGTTATTTGCGGCGATCGCATCCCCAGTCGCAAATTGTCTTCCAATCAATTTTACCTCATGCTGGGGCAAGTTCTAGCTGGGAAGGTCGCGATCGCTTGCTGAAGGTGAGTAACCTCCGCATTCGTGAGCTTAATCGCAAACTAGCTGCGATCGCCTCCACCGAAGGCATTAATTATCTCGATCTTTACCCGCTATTTGTTAACGAACTAGGCAACTTGCGCCCCAGTCTCAGTACCGATGGCTTGCATCTCAACTACCAAGGATATATGGTTTGGCAATCTGCCTTGCAAGTTTTTATCCAAGTGACGTACTCCCACACTCAATCAAAGATTAGAGTGTGGGCTTCTCCTCCGAGATGAACCGGATTCGCGTTTTATAGTGAGGCGAACGCCCAACCCCACTTTTTTAATCAGAATTCCAGAGTTAAGATCGCGAGGCATGGAAGCACCACAAGAGCATTCATGCCACCTATCGCTCAACTCCTTCGGAACTCTGTTGAGACACATTGCACAATATTGAGATGTTCCAGCAGGATTGACCTTTACAACCAACCGCCCAGCCCTTGCAGCCTTGTACGGTAGAATTTCGTTTAAGAACCCAGCTATCCCAGCATCAGCAAAACTTTTATTCAAACCCGATTTGGCGGATTGACCATTAGGCAAAAACCTACCCTCTTTATCCTGTTTGGGTTGATTGCGTTTTGCCATATTGGAAACCTTGAGGTCTTCCACGAAAATGACCTCAGCTTTATCTGCCAGTTCACTAGCTAGCTCAAAGTGCCATTGTTTGCGTTGTCTTGCTATTTGTTGATGTAACTTACTAATGCGGTGATTGAGTTTGCGACGTGCAGTAGAACCCTTTTTTCTTAGCTCTCTTTTGGCTTGTAGTTTGGATAGCTTCTGTTCGGCTTGTCGGTAAAACTTAGGAGGTTCTACCATTTTACCGTCAGAGCAAGCGGTAAAGTATTCCAGACCTGCATCAACGCCAATACTGTTAGCTTCAGTCGGTTCAATGTCGATGGTAGGGTTGTCAGGGACTGATACATCCTCTAGGGTCAGCGTCACATACCACCCATCAGGTTTGAGCGTGACCAATGCTCGCTTGATGGTAAACCCGCCCGGTACAGGACGATGTTGGATGAACTTTATTTTGCCCAACTTAGGAAGGGATATTCGATTCCCTTGGATACAGTCAAGTTTTACCCGTTGATAAGCAAAGGTTCGATATCGGTTCTTGCCTTTGAAGCGGGGTTTGCCACTACGCTTGCCATTGCTATCCCCTTTGATGAATCGAGAAAAGGCTAGATCTACTCGTTTCACCATGTCTTGCAAGACATCAGCATGGATATCCTTGAACCATTCCCGTTCTGCCTTGAGAGGCACTAAAGAACGCTTTTGCTCGTAGTATTCAGGCTGTTCTCGTGCTTGGGCAATACTGCACACCAATGGACAAGCATCTACTGGACAACGATTCATTTCCCACCAATCAAACCTGTCTGCCAACAAATGATTGTATTGATGTCGCAACATATCAAGCCATTTGCTCATGCGACACCTTTGGTCAGGCGTTGGTAGCAGTTTGAATTGGTAGGCTAGTTTCATAATATAATTGTACTGCATATTGAATGTAAATACAACAGTGAAACAGACAGAGACAGCAACTTTCAGGCTCACCGCAGAAGAAAAAGAAGTATTGCTTAAGTATTGTGAATTAACCGCTAGAACCCAAAGTGATGTGTTTAGAGAGTTTTTACGAACCCTGCAAAAGAGATTGGCAAAGAGGGGGGTGTCGAACCCCCCTCTTTAACCCGCATTCCTAGAGACGCTCCCAAGGACGGGTGAGACGTGTTAGCGAAGCGGTGCGTTAGCACGGCTCCTGCGGAATTAAGCTGAAACTACCAGTGCGATTTTCTCATGTTTATAAATCACTGCCTAGTCCAGCACCTTAGTAAAATTGGTTACCAACCACCTACGGGACAACGTAATGGCAGGGGGCAGGGGGAAATATAGGCAGCCCCAAGTGTCGCGATGCCAGACCGATAGCCGTAAAATTAAAGAGAATTAAACTCTGATGCACGCACATTTACAGGACACGGCGCATGGATACTAAAGCTTTTAAAAGATCGCTCCACAATTCAGAAAATTACCATCGCAAAGGATTTGGTCACGAAGCAGAAGTGAATGGTGTCCTGAAGTCGGAGTATCAAAGCAATTTAATTCAACAAATCAGGGAAAATAACAATACACTGCAACGCGGTGATGTTACTATCCAGTTAGCACAAGCGTTTGGCTTTTGTTGGGGCGTAGAAAGAGCCGTAGCAATGGCTTATGAAACTCGTCAGCATTTCCCTAATGAGGATATCTGGGTAACTAATGAACTTATCCACAATCCTTCTGTAAATCAGCGTTTGGAAGAAATGCTCATCCGCTACGTTCCAGTAGATGCAGGAAATAAAGACTTTTCTG
>JBARVL010000142.1:0-3613 GCA_049646245.1 Crinalium sp.
CCACCCCATGAATGGCAGTCTGTTAGTAATAATTTAATAGGGCAAATAAGTGGAGACAATTTTTATAAAGAGTCAAAACTACATCAAAGTGTTAATGAATCTTCTCTAAATCCTACCCAGTTGCAAATTGCCAATACTTTAAATTCAGGCTCTATTTTTTATTTTACTATTAGTGCTGAAGCTGAGGCTAATATTTTAGAAGTAGATTTGGAAAATGCTCACAATGATTTAAAAGAGAAACGATTACTGATTGTTGATGATAACGCTACAAACAGGAAAATTTTAACACTCCAAGCACAGTCATGGGGAATGCTTAGTTATAGCTTAGAATCAGGTGCTAAAACTTTGGAGTTTTTACAACAAGGGGAAGCATTTGATCTGGCTATTCTCGATATGCATATGCCAGAGATGGACGGTTTAACTTTAGGGGAAGAAATTCGCAAAATACCAATTTACAAAAAATTACCCTTGGTGATGCTGACATCTATAAATAGATCTGAAATGCCGAATGTTCAACAAGTAGACTTTGCCGCTTTTCTGACTAAACCTGTTAAACAATCTCATCTTTATAACATCTTAATTCACATTTTTGGCGGACAGCCAGTTCAAGTCAAGTCAAACCGCAGCCATGCACCTAAAATTAATCAAAACTTAGCTGAAGAGTTACCACTACGAATCTTGTTAGCTGAGGATAATGTAGTAAATCAAAAAGTTGCTTTACATATCCTCAAACGGATGGGTTATGAAGCCGATATAGCTAATAATGGACTAGAGGCATTAGCCGCACTACGTCGTCAGCCTTATGATGTGGTATTGATGGATATGCAGATGCCAGAGATGGATGGTTTAACAGCAACTCGGCAAATTTGTCAAGAATGGTCATCAGAAGAGCGTCCGCGTATTATAGCGATGACGGCGAATGCCATGCAAGGCGATCGCGAACTATGTTTAAATGCAGGGATGGATGACTATGTTAGTAAGCCAATTCGGGTAGATGCATTAATTGAAGCTTTGAGTAAGTGTCAACCCAAAGTCAATAATAATTCCTTAGAGTTGAATTTTGAAAACCAATACGAAGTAAACAATAAAGAGGTAAAAATACCAATTCCTACTCAGATAGCATCTAGTAATGCAATTGATACTAATGTATTGCAATCATTTCGGGAGATGGTAGGCGAAGATGGAGAGACGTTTTTAGCTGAGATGATTAATTGCTACCTTGAAGATACACCTCAACTGTTAAAAGAAATTGATCAAGCAATTAGGGAAGCAAATATTTCCAATTTGCGAAGAGCAGCCCATACACTGAAGTCGAGTAGTATGACTTTGGGGGCTAAGAATTTAGCTTCTTTATGTAAAGAGATAGAAGCGATCGCTAAAAATGGGCATACTGAGTGTGGATTAGTTCACTCACAACTTAAATGCGAGTATTATAAAGTTAAAGAAGCCTTGTTAACAATTAACAATTAACAATTGTACCCTCCTCTCTCCTAGCACAATTAATGGCAAACTTGGGCGCGATCTTAACTGCTGAGATCCAGACGGCTATCAGTGATATATATCAATGCTATTTACTATTAATCCTAATTATAATTACAAGCCTAAGCTATAAATAGCAGATTGCTAGAATTGCCAATTATAAGTAAGTATAACCACTTATGAAGCTTACTTCCGCCAACAGAGATACTCCCCTCATTTTGGTAGTAGATGATGACAAATTTATGCGACTGCAACTGCGCCGAGCAATGGAACAAGCAGGTTATCAAGTCGTAGAGGCAAATGACGGTGAGCAAGGTTTAGCCGCTTACCATACCTTGCAGCCCGATATAGTACTGCTAGATGCGATTATGCCATTCATGGATGGCTTTACTTGCTGTGAAAAACTGCGGAGTGTCCATCATCAGGAAATAGCTACGCCTACGCCCGTATTAATGATTACAGCACTCGACGATCAAGAGTCAGTTGATCGAGCTTTCGATGTAGGTGCTAACGATTATATTACTAAACCGATTCATTGGGCAGTACTGCGACAGCGCGTGCGGCGTATGCTGCAAGAAAATCGCACTCTTGAAGAACTCAAACAACAAACTGAGCAAACACGACTGCGTGAGGAACAATTGAGACTAGCGTTAGATGCAGCGCAAATGAGTACTTGGGAGTGGTATATTCCAAGTAACTTAACTAATAATTTTGATTCGGAGCAAGAATTACTTATCGGTGTTCATCCTGAAGACCACGAATTAGTGAGACAAGCATTAGTTAATGCAATTGAGCAGGGTAAGGACTACGAAGCAGAATTTAGAGTTGTTGATGGTGATGGCAAGATTAATTGGGTAGCCAAAAAAGGGCGTGTAGTTCGCTCTACCACTGGTTCAGTAGTACGCTTAACTGGTGTAGAAATGGATATTACTAAACGTAAACGTTCAGAACAAAAAAATCAGGAACAAGCAGCATTACTGGATATAGCTACAGATGCAATTATTGTTCAAAATCTCGACAATGACATTTTATTTTGGAATAAAAGTGCTGAACGTTTATATGGGTGGAAAACAGAAGAAGTTTTAGGACAAAAAATAGATAAATTATTGTTTACAGCAAATTCCTATTTAATACCAACAGCGATAGAACAGCTTTTTAATGCCAATGAATGGCAGGGTGAATTAAACCAAGTCACTAAAAATAAGCGGGAAGTAATTGTTGAAAGTCGTTGGACTTTAGTACGTGATACCGAAAACAAGCCGAATTCCATTTTAATTGTCAATACTGACATTACAGAAAAGAAAAAGTTAGAATCACAATTTTTGAGGACGCAACGACTAGAAAGTTTAGGGACACTTGCTGGTGGAATTGCCCATGATTTGAATAATGTTTTATCACCAATTTTGTTAGCAGTAGAAGTTCTGCGATTGAAACTACAGGATGACCGCAGCAAAAAACTAATATATATACTCGAAACAAATGTTAAACGTGGTTCTGAATTAGTAAAGCAGGTGTTATCATTTGCCAGAGGAGTTGAGGGTGAACGTACTAATCTTCAAGTAGGACACTTAATTTCAGAAATTCAAAAAATTGCTACAGAAACTTTTCCTAAATCCATCAAGATTTGTAGTAATATACCAACGAATAAACTCTGGATTGTATCTGGAGATGCTACCCAACTTCATCAAGTTATTCTCAATCTTTGCGTCAATGCCCGCGATGCCATGAGTGATGGCGGTACTTTGGCAATTTCTGCTCAGAATATAGTACTTGATAAGAACTCTACAATACTCAATCCAGAAGCCAAAGTTGGACGATATATTTTACTTACTATTGCGGATACTGGGTGCGGAATTGAACCGGAAATATTAGATCGGATATTTGAGCCATTTTTTACCACAAAAGATATTGGCAAAGGAACAGGGCTTGGTCTTTCTACGGTAGTAGGAATTATCAAAAGTCACAGTGGTTTTATAAATGTATATAGTCAAGTTGGCAAAGGTAGTGAATTTCAGGTTTATTTACCCGCGATAGATACACCTGAAAGCCAGGAAGATCCAGAAAATATCACACCAATGTTAAGGGGAAATGGAGAATTAATTTTAGTTGTTGATGATGAACCTGGAATTTGTGA
>JBARVL010000143.1:0-12489 GCA_049646245.1 Crinalium sp.
CAAAAGACCAACCTTTGAAGGTTGTACCATCTGCAAGCACGAGGATAGCTGGTTGAGGGGCAGAAACGGGCATAGAAACCGAAGGTAAGCTAAGTTGCGTCGCTGATATTAGCACAACTAAATTAAGCTAGTTGTGTTTATAGCTGACAAATGCGATCGCATTTAAGAAAATTATCCAACACTGAGCCTAGAGTGAGGTCTTGTCAAAGGCAAATACTAACTGCTAACTGAAGGATCGCTAATTGCTACAGTGAAAGTTGACACCGACAGTAAAGTTATGCTATTTAGACAACACCCTTCAGCAACGATCCTGTTACTGGCAAGCACACTAGCATTGGTGAGTGTTGCTTGTAGCGATGTCAATCCATTAGATAGTTCTAGTGAATCAGTTAATGGTGTCTCTGACTCAAAAACTGACAGCACTAATTCGCTACCCGATACCCCTAATTTTGTCGATCCAACAGCCGTAAAAAATTCCAATCTTAACGTAGGAAACCCCTACGAATGGGCAATGGATGCGGCTCAAAAGGCAACGATGATTAGTCAATCGGCACAGTCAATAGATGATTGGAATTTAGCTATTAATCATTGGTTAGAAGCGATTGATTTTTTGAAAACTGTGCCAACTTCTAGCCCTTATTATGCGATCGCCAAAAACAAAATAGCCAAGTACCAGCGTGAATTAATCAAAGCCCAACAGCAGGTAACTCGTTTGAGGCAACGTTATAACTCGGCTGATACAGTCACGCTATCTCCAAACACCACAGGAAATCCCTTCAATCCTACCGCCCCTGAAAATATCACCCCGTTAGAGTTAGCGCAACCCAAAAATCCATCAAATTCAATATCTTCTAATCTCAAGGTAATTACTGTCCCTATTAAAAGAAGAGCCTCTGGTACTCCTGTAATTGATGTTACTTTTAACGGCTTGCATACTTTTGAGATGGTGATGGATACAGGCGCTAGTACAACCGTAATCACCCCAATTATGGCAGATCAAATTGGTGTCAAAATTGAGGAGATAGTTATGGCAGATACAGCCAGCGAGAAAAGAGTACAATTTGGTGCAGGTCGGGTAAAATCAATTGCTGTTGATGGTGCTGTTGCTAAAAATATTAAAGTTGCGATCGCTAATTCTGGTTTAGAGGTAGGATTGCTAGGACAAGACTTTTTGAGTAGATATGATATCTGGATTAAGCGAGATGTAATTGAATTTCATCACCGTTAAAACAATTACCAGTTACCAGTTACCAGTTACCAGTTACCAGTTACCAGTTACCAGTTACCAGTTACCCATCACCCATCACCCATCACCAATAACTGCTATTTAACTTCCAAAATATCTTCGCAAATAGGCTTCTAAAGATTCCATTGTGATATTAAAAGTTGACTCTAAGCGTTCAACCTCATCCCGCGTACAGAAAAATTCATTATCCAACAAAGTCCGCAGCGTACCAAGAGCATTTTGGGCATTAGGATTAAACAATCCAACTGCACTACGCACACCATCAAGCACCAATAAGGGTGGGTTAATTACAATTGGTTCTTTATTGAAAATACGACCAAAGATGCGCGGAATATCTTGGCGCTGTAAAATATCTGATCCTCCCACAGGGAAAATTTGATTTTTTGCTGCTTCAATATTGACTGAATCTACAGCAATCTTTGCTAAGTCATCAGTACTTACAATAGAAGTACGGCTTTTAGGATCGCCAATTAGTAAATAAACCCCAGTTTGTCGAAATCTTTCTGCTAATGGTAACAAATTCGATGCAAAACCAGAAGGACGCAGAATAGTATAATTTAAACCACTCGCTTGCAAATATTTTTCTACTTCCCGCTTTGCCTTAAATACTGGCGCGTCTTCGTAACCTCGGTCAACTCCTAATACAGAAATAAATACAAAATGTTGCACACCAGCAGCTTTTGCTTGATCAATTAATTCAATATTCGCGCGGTACTCTAACGCTTGAGCATTACCACCAGAACCGTGTGCGCTGATGATATACTGCACACCTTGACAGGCTTTTTGAATATCCTTATCTTGTTGCAAATCACCAATAAAAATTTGAGAACCCCGTTGTTCTAACTCTGAATATCGGGATGTGAGGCGCACAAATGACCGCACACTCATGTCGCCTTCCCGTAACAGTTGCACAATTCTACGTCCTAGTCCTCCTGTTGCTCCAGTTACTAAAAACATCACACCAATCCCTTAATTTTGACTTATTTTTAAATAAATATCAGATGTGATTAATTTATCAATCTCCCCTAAGAAGGTTTTTTTATTATTACTTTATAAAGTCTAAAATCTACCCATAAAAATTCTGAATTCTGGCTCCTGACTTCTGAGTTTTATGTTGATAAACTAACAATTACTGGAGTATGATCGCTGGGTTGCGTAAGTTTTCTAGGTGCTACATCAATTGTGCAACTAATTGATTTTTCGTAGAGCTCAGGTGTTAAATAGTGATGGTCAATACGCCAACCCCTATTATGGCGAAAAGCACCTGTGCGATAATCCCACCAAGTATAGTTTCCTGTTTCTTGGTTAAATTTCCGAAAGGCATCAGCAAAACTTAACTCTTTAATTGCGCTTAAAGCTTGACGTTCTAATTCCGATGCCATAATTCTACCCTTATATGCGGCTGGATCGTGAATATCTTTATCTTCTGGGGCAATATTAAAGTCACCACAAATACATATTCCAATACCTTCTTTTTGCGCTTTTTCACCTGCTATTGCTAATGTCTGACTTGTTAGTAAGGTTTGCAAGTATTCCCGCAAAACTTTTAGCCACCGTAGTTTGTATTCATATTTATCACTACCGACAGATGCACCATTAGGAACGTAAAGGTTAATAATACGAACGCCATCAATTACACCACTAATGACGCGCTTTTGTTCATCTAAATCACCAACTACGCTTTCACCTAAAACTGATGCAAACCCAGTACTAACATTTGTTAACGATGAACGACTGAGGATAGCAACACCGTTATAAGATTTCTGTCCTGAAGTGTAGACATGATAGCCTAATTCTTCAAGTAAACTACGAGGAAATTTTTCATCTACAACTTTAGTTTCTTGTAGACACAAAGCATCTACAGGATTATCTTGCAACCACTGTACTACATGATCTAAACGAGTGCGAATTGAGTTAACATTCCAAGTAGCAATTTTCATAATTTAGCTTTCAGCGTTCAGCAATCAGCAGTTAGCAAGAAAAACTATAGACTTTCAATGCCAAAATGTCAAAAGTGTAAAATTGAAAAAGCTAAGTAGCTCCAAATTAAAAAAGATAAAATTCAGATCTCCCCCTCCCCTTAATAAGGGGAGGGGGTTGGGGGGTGGGGTAATGCGTTTAATTAATAGCTAAATCGTACAATTTAATTCTCCAGCTTTTTGGGTAAACAGCAGGTTTTCACGATAATCTACCCTACAATCAATCACTGACGGTACAGGTTGAGCTAAAGCAGTTTTTAGGATGGGAATAAAGTCAGCAGTTGATTCAACTCGGTATCCTTTTAAACCCATACTTTCTGCTAATTTAACAAAATCAGGATTGCTAAATTTAATAAAAGCTGATTCACCAAATTGATTTTGTTGTTTCCACTCAATTAAGCCATATCCGCCATCATTAAAAATGATGGTAACAAAGGCAGTGCCAATTCTCAAAGCTGTTTCTAATTCTTGGCAATTCATCATAAAACCGCCATCACCAGTAACAGCAACTACCTGTTGTTGTGGCGCAACTAATTTAGCTGCGATCGCACCTGGTATAGCAAACCCCATCGCTGCAAACCCATTAGATATAAGACAAGTGTTTGGGCGATCGCAATGATAATGTCGCGCCATCCACATCTTATGAGCGCCAACATCACTAACTACAATATCATCTGCTTGCATCACTTGTCGCAGATCATAAATTAATTTTTGGGGCTTAATTGGAAATTCTTGATCGTTAGCATACTGCTCATAATCTGCGCGAATATCATCCCGCAAATTTAATGCGCCAGGTTCAGGTTTATTACTACGATCTGCACGTTGTAAAATTTCATTCAGGGAATCTGAAATATCACCAACAACTTCCACAATCGGAATATAACTGCTATCAATTTCAGCAGGAGTTGCCCCAACATGAATTATCTGAACTTTACCATCAGGATTCCATTTTTTAGGAGAATATTCAACTAAGTCATAACCAATAGCAATTACTAAATCAGTTTCCTCGAAACCGCAACTTATATAATCCCGTGATTGCAAACCAACTGTCCACAAAGCCAAAGGATGTGTATAGGGAATTACCCCTTTACCCATAAATGTATTTGCCACAGGGATATTTAATTTAGTAGCAAATTCAGTTAAAGCCACACTCGCATTAGCACGAATTGTACCATTTCCACCTAAAATTATCGGATTCTTAGCTTGAGAAATTATCTTTGCTGCCTGATCAATACTGCGAAATGAAGCATAAGTTTTTTCTAAATCACCCTTACTTAAAGGTTCCCCACTAACCGACATCGCTGCAATATTTTCTGGTAGATCTATATGTACTGCACCTGGCTTTTCTGTTTGAGCTACTTTAAATGCTTTTCTAACAACTTCCGGTGCAATTCCAGGTCTAACAATCTGCTTATTCCATTTAGTAACTGGCGCAAACATTGCCACCAAATCTAAATATTGGTGGGATTCAATGTGCATTCTATCTGTGCCAACTTGTCCCGTAATTGCCACTAAAGGTGCGCCATCTAAATTAGCATCTGCAACTCCTGTCATTAAGTTTGTAGCGCCAGGACCTAAAGTAGAAAGGCAGACTCCAGCTTGTCCGGTTAATCTACCATAAACATCAGCCATAAATGCTGCACCTTGTTCATGGCGGGTAGTAATAAATTGAATTGAAGAATTTTTAAGTGCTTCAAGTACGTGCAAATTTTCTTCACCAGGAAGACCAAAAATGTAACGTACTCCTTCATTTTCTAGGCAGCGTACTAATAGTTCAGCAGTGTTCATAATTCTAGCAACGGATTTTGTAACGGATTTAACGGATGTGTTGTCGGTGGGTGGCAAAGATTTAGGAGCAGTAGAGATAATACTGGTTACTGAATCCAAATTGTTTTGATATTTACAAACTCATGGATACCTTGGATACCTAGTTCGCGCCCATATCCAGATCGTTTAATTCCACCAAAGGGTAAGCGTGGATCTGATTTAACTAAGCCGTTGATAAATACTGCACCCGCTTCTATTTCATTAATTAAGCGATCGCATTCTTCGGGATCTGTTGTCCAAGCACTTGCACCTAACCCAAATGGTATTGCATTTGCTCTTTGAATCGCTTCATCAATATTTGCAACTCTAAATAACAGTGCAACAGGACCAAAAAATTCCTGATCGTCTGCGGGTGTGCTTGGGGGGAAATCTGCTAAAATTGTTGCAGAATAATAGTTACCTGGACGATCAGATAAAGCTTTTCCGCCAGTTAGTACTTTTGCACCTTGACTAACGCATTCTTGGACTAAATTATCTAAATCATCCAAAATTTCAGGCGTTGCTAGTGGTCCTAAATCTGTTTCTGGATTGCTGGGATCGCCAATTTTTAAAGCTTGGAATTTTTCTACTAAACGTTGTTGAAATTCATCTGCGATCGCATCTACTACAATAAACCGTTTAGCAGCAATACAAGATTGACCATTATTTAACATTCTTGCTGCTACTGCTGTACTAACAGCAGTTTCTAAATCCGCACTTTCTAAAACAATAAACGGATCACTTCCCCCCAATTCCAAAACAGTTTTTTTAATATGCTTACCTGCAATAGCAGCCAAACTAGCACCTGCGGCTTCACTTCCGGTTAATGTTGCAGCTTTCACCCTTTCATCTGCAACTATCCCCGCAACTTTATCTGCACCTACCAGCAAAGTTTGGAATACTCCCACAGGAAAACCCGCCTGTAGAAAAATTTCCTCTATTGCTAAAGCGCACTGCGGTACATTAGAAGCGTGTTTCAGTATTCCCACATTACCTGCCATTAACCCAGGTGCAGCAAAGCGAAATACTTGCCAGAAAGGAAAATTCCAAGGCATCACTGCCAAAATTATCCCCAAAGGTTGATAACGTACAAAACTATTACTAGCATCAGTTTCAACTGCTACATCTGCGAGAAACTTAGCTGCGTTTTCTGCATAGTAGCGACAGACTAAGGCGCATTTATCTACTTCTGCGATCGCACCTTTGATCGGTTTACCCATTTCTAGGGTCATAATTGCAGCCATGCGATCGCGTTGCGCCTCTAAAATTTCCGCCGCTTTATTCATCCATTCCGCTTTTTGAGCTATGGATATGCTACGGTAATCCTCAAACGCTTGCTGCGCCTGTCCTAGCTTCGCTGCAATTTCCACATCCGTCAATGGCTCAAAAGTTTTGAGCGTTTCCCCTGTGGCTGGGTTGATCGTAGCGATTCCCATTTGTTTGCCCTCCAATCTCGATATACGCTGGAGTAGCCATTAAGTTATTAATTGGGCTAGCGATGCTGTTGGCGCAATCAGTTATCAGTTTGAGCGATTGAGTTGCGTGTCCCCCACAATACACCTATAGGACTGTTCAATAATTTCAGGTAAAAATTCTACTTCTGCGCTCAACTTCGATGCCTGTAGGTTTTGCCAACTTACATCAGCTACCTTGCTACTCCCAACATTAAATATCTATTTTAATCTTACTGTGATAGAAAATCCATCTAAAGTAGCATAAAATTACAATCTTTGTAATTTCTTAACAAGTTCTTTTGTTTTTTAAATTTTTTAGGTATCATTAAAAAAATCATCTTCTCAATTGGCTTATTTTTTCTATTCACCATAAAAAATAAGCCAACATTGGGCGTAGCTATGAGCCAGTCCTAATTACAAGTGCCATCTTGCCGCTTGGGGAGTGCCTGCATAGATATTGCAGTGACGCTGACAGTTGTACCACATTCGGTAGAAAATAGAATGGATACGTTACACCACTCCGTCCGTAGCGAACCAACTTATATGGTCACTAAAGGCATAGGTTGTTTGAAGAAAACACCCGTAATTTTGGCAGTTGACGATGATGAAGACAACTTGCTGCTACTGACTTACACATTAGAACCACTGAATTGCTCAGTGATCACTGCTATTGATGGTCAGACGGCTATTAATATGGCACGTAGCGAACAGCCAGATTTAATATTATTGGATATTATGTTGTATCCAATAGATGGTATTCAGATAGTGTCTCAATTAAAGCAAGACCCCAACACTAAGGATATTCCAGTTGTTGCAGTCACAGCTTTAGCAAGAGCAGACGACCGAGACCGAATTCTGATGGCTGGGTGTAACGACTATATTAGTAAGCCATATATGTTGGAAGAAATGGAAAGAATAATTCGTCGCTACATCGGTTGAATACTATCTGAGGATACCATGACAGATTCATCAGCAATTCCAGTCTGAGGCGATGTAGCTAAAACAACAATCAGCCCAGTACGACCAGTTTCTAAGGTAGCATCGCTCAGTAGATCAATAACAGGTACACCCAAAACATCTTCAATTATTTGTTGCATCTGAGTTTGAATTACTTTGTTCAAATCTAAGCGTACTTGTTGGGCTAACTCAGGATTACCATTGTTAATTAATACTTTTTCTGGTTGCGTCACAGACCCCTCAATTACAATGGCAAGCTGTTCATTAAACAACTGGCAAGTCACATGAGTAGGTTGATGATCCAATTTTTGACTGTACAAAGTTTTGATTCGTTGGCAAAGTACTTCCTCTATTTGTTCACGGACTTGTGTTGGGAGCGACCTATTGATAGGCATATAACTATAACCACATAAGAATCCAGCACTATTTTTGATAGTTTAAGTTCATCCTATCAATTGCAAAAAGCTGAATTTTACTGCCTAAAGGCATAAAAGCCAAGTTGATCGGGCGCGTTTACTTGTCAAACAGCGCCGATCTCAAGTTCCACTTAAGATCATGCAGTTTTTTTGAAAATTAAGTATATGAGATGACATTTTTCTCATTTTTAGTTTGAAATAATTAGTTTGCAATTAGCATATTTTCCGGTAAATTAATTAATTCTTAAAACTAATTTAATTATTGGTTAAGTTGATCTAGATCACTTGTGTATAGCTATAAAATCAAGTAACCTCTATCTTGAGGCATATATGTATATTCCAAATTTACATTTGGGATTTCATAGCTAGTTGAGCCAGTACGAGCCAGTCAGTTTCAAGCGCCACCTGCCGCTTGAGGAATGCCTCGTCCACTCTACTGTTGAGGATAACTAGACAACTTCACCACCTCCCTAAACAGAGTATGGATATGGAATTTTTTCTCGGCGGCACTAAGCAAACTATTGACCAACGACCATTAGTTTTAGCAGTAGATGATGATGAAGATAATTTACATCTACTTACTTACATACTTGAGGTGTTAGATTGTGCTGTGATTACGGCTGGGAACGGAGAGGATACTTTAGCCCTAGCTAAAACATATCAGCCAGATATTATTTTGCTGGATATTATCTTGCCAGATCTGCATGGTATAGAGGTGATACATAGATTAAAGCAGAACCCGATCACAAACTTAATTCCCATTATTGTGGTGAGTGCTTTAGCAAGAATACAAGATCGAGATCAGGCTATTTTAGCTGGTTGTAATGAATACGTTACGAAACCATTTAATATTCAAAATCTCGAAAATTTGATTCGCTATTATTTTGTCAAGTCAGAGAAATTTTTCAAAGCTCGATCAGTTACAAGTTACGAAGTGCTGGTGAATCAGCCAATACAGCAATAGTCCCACTACGACCTGTATCTAATTTAGAATCACTCAATAAGTCAATTACATCTATCCCCACAATTTCTTCAATTAGTGCTTTGATCTGAGGTTGAATTACTTCTTCTAAATCTGAGCGTAGTTGTTCAGCTAAATCTTCTTTACCATTTTCTGCTAGTAATTGTTCTGGTTTAGTTAATGAATTTTCCAGAATAATGGCTATCTTAGAATCAAAAATTTGACAAGTAATTTTACTAGGCTGATGCCCTAACTCATTGCGATATAAAGCCTGGATACTCTGAGAAAGAGTTCTTTCTAGTTGACCGCGTGTAACACTTGGTTTTTCCATTGGCGTATACCTAGACCTCAATAGGTTTCCAGAAATTTTCTTTATATAATCTAACTTTAGCAGGATGATGAAATATAAAGAAGTGTTAAGTAGAAATATTTAAAAAAATTAAACCTTACTGCGTCTGAGTAGGGTGTGAGAGGTTAAGGCGTATAAAGTAGCATGGGTGGCAGTAAACTGAAAACGAAGCCTGATAATTCAGGACTTACGCAAATTATGAAAATAAACACCATCTGTAGGGGCAATCCCCCTGTGGTTGCCCCTGTATTTAGTGTATCTGCGTAAGTCCTGTAATTGTTAATTGTTCAAGTTGGATGGGTAAATTAAGATTTTGTAGGTTTCTGGGGTAGGAGCGATCGCCTGCTCTACTGCTGCACTAAGATCTTTGAGTGAGTAGCGATCGCTAATCAAAGCATCAACATCAATACGTTGATTAAATACAATATCTGTAGCTATTGCTTGCACCCGATAGGAAGAACTATAACTGCCCATCAAGTCAATTTCGCGCCGATAGAGAATATTGGGGTTAAGCGGAATTTCGATTTGATCGGGAAATTCTGCAAAAAATAGAATCTTGCCGCCCTTGCGTGTACAATCAAGTGCTTGGAAGAAAGCTTTCTCACTCGGAACCGCCAAAAGAGTGGTATCAACTCCCATACCATTAGTTAGTGCTTGTATTTTACTGGGTAATTCTGGATCGCGAGCATCATAAGCTGCTTCGGCACCAACTTGTAAAGCTTTTTCAATTCTGGATGGTAGTAGATCAGTGGCGATCGCAATTCCACCAAAGTACTTTACCAACATAATAAACATTAACCCAATAGGACCTGCCCCCATTACCAAAACTGTCTGCCCTGGTTTGATATCAGCTTTTTTAACTGCTTTGAGACAGCAGTTGGTTGGTTCTACAAAACTCGCTTGCTCAAAACTAATATGATCTGGAATGCGTATTAACCCACCATTACGCACAATATGTCCTGGAACTTTGACATAATCTGCAAAACCCCCGCCACTAGGAGCAAACCCTGCTGTGGTAGTGATGTTTTTGTAGACATCGCACATCGAAAAGTTGTCATTGAGACAGTAGGCGCAGTGCATACAAGGGATATGGTGCATCACCACAACCCGTTGTCCCGTTTGCCAACTTGTGACAGCTTCTCCTACTGCTGAAATCACCCCAGCAGTTTCATGTCCAAATATGCGCGGTGGTTCATAAAGAGGATAGCGAATCTTTTTAATATCTGATTGACATAAACCCACCACTGCCACTTTTACCAGTACTTCATCTGCTGCGATCGTTGGTACTGGTACTTCTTCATAGCTTAGTTGATTGACACCTCGAAATACTTGCGCTTTCATTTTTAATCCTCTTACCGACTTGCCCACCGCTAATTGACTGTAACATTACCAATTAGGCATCACTGCGTAAGTCCTGTAAAATAATAAACTCTGTTTAGAGTTTTTCCGGATCTATTAGTACTAATTTAGAAACAGGTATTAGCAACCATAGGACAGGTATCAGCTATGCCTTTAGAAAAGTTTTTTATTTTGTGTAGTTTAGTAGCGATCTCGGCTCCAGCAATTCATTTAGATCATCAATATAGCTCAACTATGCTGCTGCCTCATCAAGAAAATCAAGGTTTAAGTATTCAGGCTCAACGTCCAAAGGAGCAATCTCCTCATCGGGGTACGGGTCGCCGTGAATTGTATCAACAAGTAGCGATCGCGCACTTATAAAACTATTTTAATCGCAATGTCGCTCAAAGTCCCCACCTCTAAGCATCTTCCCAAACATCTGCATTAGAGGTGGGGATGAATTCCGACGATTTAAAATAATTGAAAGCTCTCTTTTTTCAATCTTCTTAGTACTTTACGCTTCAGTTCAGATAGTTGATTAAGATTTCTTTTATATTCCGCAAAGGCTATCCTGCAAAATTTTATTTAAATATTGTTTTGCTCAAATTTCAAATTATTTTAAAAACCAGCATATAATTCGGACGGGGTGCAATAGATTCGCACTTTGTAGCTGTTACGGTTCTAGTCTGGGTTGGTGAAAAATCCTGAAATGAGCAACGACATAGATCTGATTAAAAGCCTTTGTCCTAGTGCAATGGATCAGATCCTAATTTACCTGGCTTTCAGCGCCATGAGAACTGGCGGGCATAGACACGGGGCGTTTTTGGATGCTGCTGCAACGGCTGCAAAATTTGCCATTTACATGACTTATTTGGAGCAGAGTCATAATATCCGTATGACTGGGCATCTGCACCATATTGAGCCGAAAAGGGTTAAGGTCATTGTTGATGAAGTGAAAAAAGCTTTAACCGAAGGTAAGCTGCTGAAAATGCTAGGTTCTCAGGAACCAAGCTATTTAATTCAGTTTCCATATATTTGGTTGGAAAGATATCCTTGGTATGCGGGGCGATCGCGTATTTCTGGTACTAGCTTGACAACTGAGGAAAAGCGGCACATTGAAGCCAAAGCGCCAGAAAACCTCCCAGATGCCCAAATAATTAGCTCGATCCAGTTTTTAGAATTAATAGAATTTCTCCATAGCCGTTCTCAGGAAAATTTACCAGTAGGTGAGTGCTTACCTTTAAGTGAAGCTTTGGCAGAACACATCAAGCGTCGCTTAATTTATTCAGGTACGGTAACACGAATTGATTCTCCTTGGGGTTTACCTTTTTACGCACTAACACGCATTTCTTACTCTCCAGCAGACCCGGAAGAACGTACTTATATTATGATTGAGGATACGGCTAGATATTTCCGATTAATGAGAGAATGGGCAGCGCGTCAGCCTCAAGTAGTACGTTTATTAGAAGAATTAGATATTTTGCCGGAACAGATGGATCAAGCAATGGCAGAACTTGATGAAATCATCCGTACTTGGGCAGATAAATATCATACTAGCGAAGGTCAACCAATGGTATTACAAATGATATTTGGGACAAAATTAGATTGAAGGGAGGAGAGAGGAGGGAGGGGAGAGGAGAGAGGAGGGAGGAGAGAGGGGGTGAGAATAAATTATCTGGCTTTGGTTGTGAGCCAATTGTTAATTGTTAATTGTTAATTGTTGATTGTTGATTGTTAATTGTTAATTGTTGATTGTTAATTGTTAATTGTTGATTGTTAATTGTTAATTGGGTTGAATGGCAACTTTAATTGCTTTACGATTTTTCATGTCTTGAAAGACTTGTTCTAAGTCTTGTAAAGGTCGGCGATCGCTCAATAACAATTCAAAGGAAATTGTGCGACTAGCTAGTAGCGATAACGCCCCTCGCACATAAGTTGGTGTGTTGTGGAAAACACCTTTAAGTGTGAGTTCGTTATAGTGCA
>JBARVL010000144.1:0-2419 GCA_049646245.1 Crinalium sp.
CGACGACAAGAGGAGTATCGCGCCAAGGCTGACTTTTCCGTTCGCAGGCTTTATACTTTTTGTGCAGTCTCTAATAAATTGATGTGCTGGCTAGAGTCTGGAGTGGATCAATTGTTGGCATCGACGCGGTTAAGGTAGGCGTTGAGGTCGATGTATCAGGAGGACTACCAGGAATAGTACTTGTAGGCTTGCCTGATACGGCGGTGCAGGAATCAAGGGAACGAGTTAAGGCGGCGTTGAAAAATGCTGGCTATGCTTTCCCGATGCGGAAAATTGTGATTAATTTAACACCTGCTGATTTACGCAAGGAAGGTCCAAGTTTTGATTTACCAATTAGTGTTGGGATTTTAGCCGCTTCTGACCAGGTAAGTGCTGAATTATTAGGAGATTATCTATTTTTAGGAGAAGTTTCCTTAGATGGCAGTCTACGTCCGGTTGCTGGTGTCTTACCTATCGCTGCTGCTGCCCAAAGGTTAGGGATTACAGGTTTGGTTGTGCCTGCGGATAATGCTAAGGAAGCTGCTGTTGTTCAGAATTTAAATGTTTACGGCTTTAATAATCTTGGGGATGTTGCAAAGTTTCTTAACGAACCTGAGAGATACCAGCCTGTAAAGTTGGATGGTGTGCAGGAATTAAGGCGTTCTGCGTTTACGGGAGCAGATTTAAAAGATGTTAAAGGGCAAGCACACGCTCGTCGGGCTTTAGAAATTGCTGCTGCTGGTGGGCATAATTTAATTTTTGTAGGACCGCCTGGTTCTGGTAAGACGATGTTAGCCAGACGCTTACCAGGGATCTTACCGCCCTTAAGTTTCGATGAAGCTTTAGAAGTTACTCAAATTCATTCGGTGGCGGGTTTACTTAAGAATAAAGGCTCGTTGGTGAGCGATCGCCCTTTTCGCAGTCCTCATCATTCTGCATCTGGTCCTTCTTTGGTAGGTGGTGGTAGTTTTCCTCGACCAGGAGAAATATCTCTAGCTCATAGAGGTGTGCTTTTTCTAAACGAAATTACATTAGCAAGTTTATTCATAAAACTCAGTATAATCCTTGCTGTCTCTTTGGCGCTGTTTTTATAACTCCGGCTAAAGCATTGAATGGAAGAATTGTAAGTAGCAGTGATGGTGATACTTTAAGAGCGCGGTTTGGCAGTCACATAGCGACCATAAGGTTAGTTTGCATAGGCGCACCGGAGTTAAAGCAAAAGCCTTGGGGAGAACAATCACGTGATCGTCTCCGACAACTGCTACCAGTTGGGGAGATAACTAGCTTTTAACTTAAGGGAAAAGATAAATATAACAGATTTATTGCTGAGATTTTCTATAAAAATCAATACATTAATATTCTTCTGGTTCAAGAAGGCAACGCAGTAATTTACAGACAATACTTAAGCAGTTGTCGGGCAAATAAACAATATTTACTGGAAGCTGAAAGTAAAGCGAAAATCTGGGTTTTGGAATCAATCTAATCCTGTGATACCTTGGGTTTTTCGGAGGAGCAATAATTTAACAATGTAATTCTTTCTAGTTGTGGTTTTCGCCAATCATTTAAGTTATTCTAGTAATCTACTCGATTACATTAGGAGCGCGTCCATGTGGACAATACTATTAAAACAACCTTCTTTAATAACAAACATTAAACGCTTCCATCATTATTTACCTAAATCTAATATCCTCATTCCTTTACTTATCTGGGTCGGCTTTAATCTGCTGAATGTATTTTGCTTTAAAGTAACAGCAGCAGCCCCAACGACAGTACCAGGAAATAGCAATAGTTTAGCAACTTTTAACGGGTTAATTACTTTGGGATCAATACTCTCTTTAATTACTTCAATTATTGGAGCCTTGGCAGTTGTTGTCCAAGTAACAAATTCAATAAATAAAATGAAAGAGGATTTAAAAGGCAATATTATTGAAAATTCACTTAGTTTAAAAGACCAATTAATCGAACTTGAGCGGGATTTTATAAAACAAATTTATGTTAACAAAGATGAAATTGCAAACCTCCATCGCAAGGTAGAGGCAGGCTTGGCAGAGATAAAAAAAAACTATGAATTGCAAGAAACTAAACATTCAATGATCGAAAAAGAATATACCAATATGCAAAATTTAGTTAAAGAGTTAAGTTATAAACTACAAGCTTTAGAAGGTCGGCAAGAAAAACCAAGATATTAAAAAAATAATATAAAATATATTTACTTTTTGATTCAGCATTCAAAAACTTGTTACTAACAACACCAAAGGATAATAATTATGCCAACAGGAATATCACTGCATATAGGGCTAAACAAGATTAATGCAGCCGCATATTATCCACTGACAGCCTCAGATTTAGTAGCTTGTGAGTTTGATGCTCAAGATATGCAGCGTTTAGCGGTGAAGCTAGGGTATCAAACCCAAATTCTAGTCACTGAGCAAGCAACATA
>JBARVL010000145.1:0-5522 GCA_049646245.1 Crinalium sp.
TTCAGAATCAGTAATGCCCTCAATTAGCTGATAAGCTTCATCGTTAAGGAGAGAGCGTATTGGTCTATACAGCGTCTTCCTAAAATTTTTGATAGCCCCGTTGTGAGTGAATAATAAATCTTTATAACTAAAAGGTTGACAGTTACTTAAATCAACGGCTTGTCCACCTGTTGCACTACGCACATTAGCTAGTACACAACCTGACTCAACATAACGGCTGAGGCTAGGTAGGTTAATATCACTCCAGATTGGTAGTGTATTTTTGTAGGTAAATGGTTCAGTATCTCGTTGTGCATGATACCAACCGATGCCAAAACCATCAGCGTTTACCACACCCGATGTCATCTCACGGGGTTGATAGCTTTGCACAATTAAAGAGTGTTCTGGCTTAGAGACTAAGTAATCCAGCAGAAGTGGTGATCCAATATAGCCTAATATACGACACATTTATAAGTGCGATCGCTCCGATTCATTGTTTATAAATCTTAACGTGCGGCTATAGGTAGGTAAGCACATTGATAGTTGCCTAAATTACGGCAAACGTAGTCTAGCTTTGTCTTTGAGTGGCACTACCTAAGAAAATTACAAAATTGTAATGGAAACAGATGGGAAACTGTAATTTTAATTGCGCTTAATAAAAGCATGACATCTACGAACTCTCAATACTAAGGATTTTGATCGTCATGGCTATTAATCGACTGTTAGTACTCGCTGCTGTACCTTTTGTAATGGGTGGTTTCAGTTTTGCTGTTTCAGATAAAGCGGTAGCTGATCAATCTGCTTTAGTAGCACAGAATGCACCACAACCCGCCACACAAAACAAAGGATGGGGAAAGAAATTTGATCAACTCGGTTTGAGTGCTGAACAAAAGACAAAAATTCAGCAAATTCAACAGTCCACTCGTCAGCAAATGAGTAATATCTTCACCGCAGAGCAGAAGCAACAAATGCAAACTGCTAGGCAACAAAAGCAACGTCCTAATTTGAATCTAACTGAAGACCAAAAAACCAGACTCAAAGCGTTGCGGCAATCTTCCAAGACTCAAATAGAAGCTGTTCTAACTGATGCCCAAAAGCAAAAGCTTCAAGAATTGAAACAGCAATGGCAGCAAAATCGTCAAAATCGTCAGAAACCCACAACCTAAATAGGGCTTTCTATGGCTAATTGCCACGCTCTACATTTCTAAGTTGATGCCACTCATTTGTAGCGGCGGTTGGCATCATTGAGCCAACCGCCGCCTACGCTTTTAGATACTACCTAAAATTACGAACTAATAATGCTCTTGTAAGTTGGTAAGATTAGCCAGATGCAGACAGCCCGAACTTGATCAACCTATTACTAGATAGATTAAGTTGACTAACGCTTCATAATAATTAAAATTAAGCTTCCCAGAGTAGGAGCGCCAATTGTGCTAGTGAAAATAGACTCTCAGCCAGAGGTTGCTAAAACTCAAACCTCCCAACGCTTAGTAGCTCATCCACTTTTACCCCAGATCAGATCTGTGCAGGTGATGGGGATGCTAGTGCTATTAAGTGGCTTACCGTTACTGACAAGTTGTGGAATTATGCCCAACGAACAAGCGGAGGCGCAATCTCGACGACCTGGTGCTGGGAGAGGTGGAGGGGCGACTGCGGTTGATGTGGCGATCGCACGTACAGGTTCTTTGCGTAAAGATACAGAATATACTGGCACAACAGTACCTTGGCAGGAAGTGTCAGTGCGATCGCAAGTTGAAGGTAAACTGCTGAAACTCAATGTCGGCGAGGGCAGTTATGTATCGCGGGGTCAGCTAGTTGCCCAACTTGATGATACGATTTTGCTAACTAACGTCACCCAAGCAGAAGCGGAATTAGCTTCTCGCGTTTCGGAAGTAGCCCGCGCCCGTAGTCAAGTTAATAGCGCCCGTACTCAAATAGAACAAGCGCGTCTAGAACAGCAACAAGCACAAAATGACGCAGTACGCTACCAAAAACTTGTGAGTGCAGGAGCTATACCTAAGCAACAAGCCGAAATAGCACAGACCGCAGCCGGAACCGCAGCACAGGCGCTTCGCTCTACCATCCAACAAGTTAGCACTGAACAACAGGCAGTAGCGGCGGCAGAAAGTCGAGTAATTGCTCAACGGGCTGCTGTAGCTCAAGCGCGGGAACGTTTATCTTATGCGTTGCTAAGTTCCCCCATTACTGGCGTTGTCTTGCAAGAACTAATCCCAACAGGCAGTTTAGTACAACCTGGAAGTGAAATTCTGAAACTCGGTGATTTCAGCCGCGTGAAAGTTGAAGTGAAAATCTCTGAATTAGAATTATCAAAAATCCGCGTTGGGCAGTATGTACAAGTGCGGTTAGATGCTTTTCCTAAAGAAGAATTACAGGGGCAAATAGCCCTAATTCCCCTAGCAGCAGATCCGGTATCTCGTTTAGTTCCAGTAGAAATTACGATTCCTAATAGTAACGGTCGCATTGGAAGTGGGTTGTTTGCGAGAGTAATGTTTTCTCAGCCTACTGGTGAAAAGTTGGTTGTACCTCAATCGGCACTAGAAGTAAATAGGCAGAGGGGCGGTGGAGCAGGGGCAGAGGGGCAGAGGAGCAGGGGAGCAGAGGGGCAGAGGAGCAGGGGAGTAGGAGAGCAGGGGAGCAGAGGGGCAAGTGGGCAAGGAGCAGAGGCTACCAGAGGCGCAGAGACTGAGGGTACAGTGTTTGTGGTGACGGGAGAAGGGCAAGAAGGGAAAGTAGCAGCACGACCTGTAAAATTAGGCGATCGCGATAATAATCAAGTTGAAATTATATCGGGATTAAAGCCAGGAGAGCGATTTGTCGAATTTAGCGGCGGCAAACCTCTAAAAAATGGCGAAACGGTTCGTATAAGTATTATTTCAGAAGGTATTAAACCAGCAGGGAACAGAAATGCACAACCATGAGACGACCGGATTTAGTATCAGTGGGACGGCAATCCGTCAGCACATCGGTACACTGATGCTGACATTGGCGGTTATTGTGGTGGGCATCTTTTACCTGTCACAACTGCAAGTCGATCTTTTACCATCAATTACTTACCCTCGAATTGGGGTGCGGCTAAATTCGCCTGGAGTATCACCAGAGGTCGCTATTGAAGAAATTACCAAGCCCCTAGAAGAAGCCATGTCTGCTACAGAGGGAGTGGAACAGGTTTTCTCCCAAACCCGTGAAGGTCAAGTCAGCGTAGACTTGTTTTTCAAACCAGGCGGTAATATTGACCAAGCCTTAAACGATGCTACCGCTTCCTTTAACCGCGCTCAGGGAAGGTTCCCTGATGTAGTCGAACAGCCTCGGCTATTCAAGCTAGATCCTTCCCAGTTACCAATATATGAATTAGCACTAACATCTCCGTCCTTGGAATCTGTAGATCTGCGCGTCTTTGCAGAGGAAGAACTAGCACGAGAACTAGGTGTTGTTTCAGGAGTAGCATCAGTAGATGTTTCTGGTGGAGTTAGTGAAGAGATACGGGTTAACCTCGACCTGCAACGCTTACAAGCTTTGGGAGTTGGATTAAGAGATGTGTTAGATGCGCTTTCTGAGCGTAACCAAGACATTTCTGGCGGTCGGCTTCAAGAAGGCAATGGTCAGCCGCTAACACGGGCGGTGGGAAAATTTAGAGACGCAAGTGAAATCGAAAACTTGTCTTTTGAGGTGAGAAGCGGTTCATCCTCGTCAACAGGTGAGGCTTCTTTTGGATCGAACAGCTTTCAACAGCGTGTTTACCTGCGAGACTTTGCTGAGGTGATTGATGGTAATGAAGAACAACGGGTATTTGTTTCTCTCAACGGAGACCCAGCAGTTAAACTCAGTATCCAAAAACAACCTGATGCCAACAGCATCTTAGTGGTAGAAGCGGTACAAAAACGCCTAGAAGAATTGAAAACTGCTGGCATTATTCCAGAAGATATGTTACTGATTCCGACGTTGGATGAGTCTCGCTTTATTAGGAACTCTATTTCTAATGTCGCTACTTCTGGACTAATCGGAACATTATTAGCTGCGATCGCAGTTCTGTTATTTTTAGGTTCCCTACGCCAAACTTTAATCATCGTCATCGCCATTCCTTTAGCAACTTTAGCAGCGATTATCTTGATGGGAGTATTTGGCTTATCTCTCAACGTTTTCAGCTTAGGTGGTTTAGCTTTGGGCGTAGGGATTGTAGTTGATAACTCAATCGTCATGCTAGAAACCATTGCTGAAGGTGTGGGCATGACTCCTGGTAAAACTCAAGGCATCCGCTTAACTCCTAAGCAAGTAATCGATCAATCTGTCAGTAGCAGTCGGGAAGTAGAATCAGCCTTGGTTGCCTCTACTAGCACTAACTTAGTAGCTGTTTTACCATTCCTTTTAATAGGTGGCTTTTTTGCACTGCTATTTAGTGAGTTAATTCTCACAATTAGCTTTGCCGTTGCTGCGTCAATTGTTGTCGCCGTAACTGTTGTCCCGATGCTTACCTCGCGTTTGTTGGCAATTCCTTGGTCGAGTAATGTAGGTAGATTCTGGCTACTGCGACAATTTAATCTGCGATTTGAAGATGCTACGCGGGGTTATAGGGCAGTTTTGAGTCGAGTATTAAAGTGGCGGTGGTTAGTAGTAGCAATAACATTTTTAATCTTAGGTGGTGGTGGTATATATTTAGGAAATCAAATTCCCCAAGAAATCCTACCTAGAATTAATACTGGACAAGCTAACTTAAATGCTCAGTTTCCTCCTGGTACACCTCTGGAAACTAACCGAAAAGTGATGGCAATTGTTGATGATATTCTCCTCAAACAGCCGGAAACTGAGTATGTTTTTTCTACTGCTGGTGGGTCATTATTTGGCAGTAGCACCACTGCTAACCCGTCGCGTGGTTCTGGGACTATTACCCTAAAACCAGGAACCGATGTTCCAGCTTATGCAGATAAAGTAAGTAAAGAATTTGATAAACTTAATTTGGCAGGAATTCGCTTGCGAGTGTCTCCAGGTCAGGTACGGGGCATTATCCTGAGTAATTCTCCGGTACGTGGAGCAGATGTTGACCTGATGCTGCAAGGAAGCGATGATCGGCAGCTACAGCAAGCAGGAAGGCAGGTAATTCAAGCACTTGATGAAAAAGCAACCCTGGTGCAGTTTCGACCTGATGCTGACGAACGACAACCAGAAGTGCAGATTCGTCCTGATTGGCAACGTTTATCTGACTTAGGACTGACGATCTCAGATATTGGCGCTACTCTTCAGACGGCGATTGAAGGTTCTACACCTACCCAATTACAACGGGGCGATCGCTTGGTAGATGTAAGAGTACAGTTGAATCAAGAGGCTTTGCAAGAAGCTTCGCAATTAGAGCAGTTACCTTTATTTATTGAGAATAACCGCTTTGTTCGCCTCGGCGATGTTGCCACACTTGCACAAGGTCAAGCGCCGGGACAAATTCAACGCATTAACCAGCGTCAAGTTTTCATCATCGCAGGTAGTTTGAGCGAGGGTGCAAGTCTCAGCGAGGCACTGGCACAAGTAGATGAAGT
>JBARVL010000146.1:0-45408 GCA_049646245.1 Crinalium sp.
TATGTTGAACAACAAGCGACACCAGAATAAGGATTCGCTACGCTCAATTTATTTATTGGTCGGCATTCATCTCACCGTTAACCCTACGGGTGTAACGGGAGTCCTCTGCCTCCATTCTTGATAGAACTAACCTGGACAAGATTAAGTATAATTGCTGGTTTAACTTACAGTTTACAACTTAGTTTACCAAATTACTAAATTCCCCGTGAATAACAACTAGGTTAACTATATAATCTTAAAACAGCTATACTATTGCGATTGCGTATTTTCACCTCTATGGATACCTTTTAATTACCTGTAAAGGAGCTAACAGTGGCGGGTCAAAAAATTTTGGTAATAGATGACAGTGGTGTAATTAGAAGGACTGTCAAAGATATGTTACCTGCGGGTAACTTTGAAGTGTTAGAAGCCAAAGACGGTGTAGAAGGACTGAATTTAATCCGTCAGCAGCACCCAAACTTGATTATGTTAGATTTCATCTTGCCTAAAATGAGCGGCTGGGATGTATTTCAGCATATTCAAGTTCAGCCGGAACTACAGAAGATTCCTTTAGTAGTAATGTCCGGTCGTAAAGAAGAGGTGACACAAAAAATTTCAGAACCCTTTGAATATTTTGAATTTATTGAAAAGCCTTTTGATAAAAAGGTGCTGGTTGACGCGATCAAATCAGCAATGGTTAAAGCTAAGAAACCACGTCAGCAAGTAGCCGTAGCTATTACTCCAGCACCAGCTACTACTCCAGCACCAGCGTCGGAACCCGTAACTTCTAATGCTACATCTGCGGAAATTCAACAATTAAACCAAAAAATTGCTAAAATGCAAGGTGAGATTGATAATTTAAAGAAACAGTTAGCTCAGGTTGTCGGTTTGATTAAGCAAAAGTTGAAGTAGTAATTTTCTATTCTTGCGATCGCGCTTCTGTAGGGATATTGTCAAATATTAGCCAACTTCAGGATAAATAGCTTTTACCATCATTCGGGCAATCTCTTTCATCTTAAACTTAGCTGACCAACCCAAATACTGTTTTGCCTTCGCAGGGTTTCCTCTGCTGATGGCAATATCAGTTGGTCGGAATATAGTTGGATCAGTAATAACATATTTGCGCCAATCAAGATCTAAACAAGCAAATACTTCAGCTACAAAGTCTTCTAATTTAGATGTTTCTCCAGTAGCAATAACAAAGTCATCTGCTTGATCTTGATTGAGTATTAAATACATTGCCTCGACATATTCTTGCGCCCATCCCCAGTCACGCTGAATAGAAATATCTCCCAAATAAAGCTGTTCAGATTTACCTTGAGCAATTTTGCAGGCAGTATCAACAATTTTTTGAGTGACAAATCGTTTCGGACGTAGAGGCGACTCATGGTTAAAAAGTATACCAGAGCAAGCAAATAAGTTGTAAGCTTCCCGATAGTTAGCTACTTCCCAAAAAGCTGCTGCTTTAGCTACACCATAAGGGCTACGAGGGCGGAAAGGTGTCGTTTCGTCTGCGGCATCCTCCCTGTTATCACCAAAACACTCACTAGAACCAGCGTTATAAAACTTAATTTTACCGCCTGTGAATCGAATTGCTTCTAATAAGTTGAGCGTACCAAGCGTAATACTCTCCATTGTTTCTACAGGCTGGTCAAAGGATAGCCCGACAGAAGTTTGCCCTGCTAAATTATAAATTTCATCCGGCTGCACTTTATGGATTACTTGCAAAACGCTACGAAAATCAGTCACAGCCATTGACTCTACTTTGACTTGGTTGCGAATCCCTAATCTTTTGAGATTCCCAAAAGTAGAAATTTGGGCATCACGGGATGTTCCCCATACTATATATTTTTTATTTAATAGCAATTGAGCTAAATAAGCTCCATCCTGTCCTGATATTCCGCAAATCAAGGCTGTTTTCATGGCTTTTTTAGAGGAATAGCCTATTTTATAGAGTTTATATCTCTGTCAACCCCCCCCTTCTGCCCCCAGGGCTTGTTTCATCTTTTGTAGGGGCAATCCCCCCGTGGTTGCCCCGATACTCGTGCGGGGTAGGCACGGGGGCGCTACCCCTACAAAATCCTATATGTCTAGATACTCGTGCGGGGTAGGCACGGGGGCGCTACCCTTACAAAATCCTATATGTCTAGTGTTACCATCTTAATCACTGAATTTTATGGGTAAGTCCCGATCAATTTATTTCTCAAAAAGGCTGTAAACTTGATTTACAACTTGGTCTAGCCCTACTGAATGAGAAGCTTTGAAGAGGATGCGATCGCCTGCTTGCACTATTTCATTCAACCGTTCTACAATATCTGCATGAGTAGAAAAGCGTTCGGTAGCAATACCTTCAGCACCTTGAGCAATACCTTCTGCTTCTGGATCATTTACTAACACTAGCAAAGTATCTAGATTTAGTTGCCTTGCAGTTTCTCCTACTTTTACGTGAAATTGCGGAGACTTTTCGCCTAATTCTTTCATAGTGCCTAAAACAGCAATATGACGTTTGCCTGGTGTTTCAGCTAATAGATGTAATGCTGCCAACATTGATTCTAAGCCAGCATTGTAAGTCTCATCTAAAATCACTACATCATTAGGCAAGTCGTAGCGTTTGGCGCGTCCAGATGGTAAATTAACTTCTAAACCTTGAGTAAAAGGTGTCCAGTCTATCTGGAGAATTTTAGCAATTGCTAATGCAGCTAGGTAATTGAGGGCGTTGTGACGACCTGGTAAGGGTAGAGGTAGGTGCATTCCTTCAACCTGAATCGTTTTAAAATCAATTAATTCCCCGTGTATATCTCCACCTTCTAGCCCATACGTCAGGGTTTTTCCTTGCCAAACAGTTTTAGCGGTTTGCATTAATAGTTGGTTGTCGCCGTTGAGAACTGCGAGCGCGTTTTCTGACATTTCTGCCAATAATTCACATTTAGCTTTAGCTATTGCTTCTTCAGACCCCAAACGTCCAATATGGGCAGTTCCCACATTAGTAATAACACCTAGAGTAGGATTAGCAATTTGGGCTAACTCCGCAATTTCACCAGTACCACGCATTGCCATTTCAATTACCGCGTAGTCATGTTCCGAGCTTAATTCTAGTAATGTTTTAGGAACACCAATTTCATTATTATAATTTGCTGCGGTTTTCAGGACTTTTCCTTTCGTTGACAAAAGTGCTGCAATCAGTTCTTTTGTTGTTGTTTTACCTACTGAACCTGTCACCGCAATTACTGGGATGGAAAATTGCTCACGCCACCAATGCGCGATCTCTTGATAAGCTTTTAGGGTATTTTCTACAACTAATTCTGGAACCTTCTCAGTTATTTTACGGTGAGTAATTACTGCGATCGCGCCTTTCTCTATTGCTAAATTAACAAAATTATGCCCATCAAAATTTTCACCTTGCAAAGCTACAAATACCTCACCTGGCTTGAGGCTACGAGTATCAGTATTAATCCCTGCAATCTCTTTGAGTAAATCCTCATCTGATAGCTGACTACCTCTGGCAGAAATTATTTCACAGAGTTGAGCGAGAGTAATTTTACAAAACATTTGTTGCACTTAAAGAAAAAAGCAGTGATTCAAATCACATCTAGATCTTATCTAAAAGAGTTATTTTAGATATAATATTCTGTCTTTATACATTATTATGTGGAAATACCAGCTTTTCGTAAAGTTAAAAATTTATGCGGAATTTGCGGAAGCTAGTTTAGTATCATTCAAGCTATGATTAGCGGGCATAGTCGGTTAGGGAAGTATCAAGTATACACTTTTGTTGGAGGGTTACTTAACAACAAGCAGCCACAGAAGAGCCGATTCTGCTTTGGGGTAAAATCCAAATATACAATCTACTACGTTTAGCTAATATCTCAAAGCCCCTAACGTGCTTACGTGGGAGGGTTAACTGAAGTGACTACCTTAACTGCCCAAAATTATTTTCGCCAGCCTACCCAAAACGAACAGATGCTATATGAGCATCTGCTTTCCTCTGTCAAGGTAGAACCGCCCACCAAAGTTCTAGAACGCTTTCGTCGTTTATTTATTGATGGCATTGGATACCGAGAGCAGCAAATTTGGCTTGCGGTCGAAAATATCATACTCTCCAAGCAGGTAGAACAAGAATTTCCTTACATCCTCAATCGCTGCTGCCATATTCTCATTAACCACTGGCAAATGCACCCGCAAATGCAATCTTCAATTCCAGAGTTAGTAGCTTTACTAGAAAACCCCCCTACCCCTGGAATTGTCGTGTCTCGGATAGCAAGACGTTTGCGGCTCTTAATTCATGCTTTTAGCCAAAGTGAAGAGTTTTTGACGCTCAGACGTTTAGCTACTGTTATCACTCCATCTGTAGAAGAAAAGAGCGATGATTCCAAACCAATAGGTAATTTAATCAACCGCTATCCATACTTGTATGAACACTGCCTCCTGAGTGAGGACAGTAGTTATGAACATCAACAAGTTGTCCGCCAGATTAAAGCACAAATGCAGAGGAGATTTGAGTTCAATTTGTCACAATTTGTAACTTATCAAGTGCGGCAAGCTCAAACGCGCCGTAAACCAAGCACACAGGGAACACCCCGTATGTTACAAGCTGTGCCTAATCCTACCTTATTGAGCGATCGCGACCTTGGTGTTGCTTTAAAGCACTTTGTTGGCAAAGTAGAAGGAAATTATAGCTACCGAGATTTAGCTCATCGTTTCATCAGCCACGCTAGTCAAGTAGAGTCATTTAAAATCTTTAAGGATGACTTCTACGAATATCTAACTTCTGGAATCAACCCAGGCTATGGAAAACGTCAATTTAACGATAAATTATATGGCTATTTAAAGAACATCCAGCTTAATAACGATTATCAAAAGCCCAATGAATTAATGATTGTGCGCTCCTGTAGTCAGGTGTTGAATCACTTAATTGTCGAAAGCAAACAAAAACCTAACCACTTTGTATTTGTTGATTTAATTTCTAACCTTGGTTCTACATTCACTACAGGGTTGCTTCTAAAAATTGTGCTGATTTGCGGTAAAGTTAAACCTTATTTAGAAAAAAGATTTGCCATTTTATTTAAACACTACGAATCATTTTCCAGAGACGGCGTACCCTGGTTGGTCAAAGTTTTAGAAAACGTGAATGTTGCTTTTAGTATCCATTTTGGGAAAGCAGATGTTTCTTGGCTACAGCAAATTATGTAATATTGGGGACTGGTGATTGGTCACTGGTCACTGGTCACTGTTAATTGTTTATTGTTATAGAGATTCATTGCTTTTTCAACACCTTGTTTGATGCTGATTTCTACTGCATCAGATACAATTTTTAATACTTCAGACATAATCTGATTTTCATCGGCGGAAAATTTGCCTAAAACGTGGGATACTGAACCTTTTTCACCACTAGCTCGACCAATACCAATTCGCAAGCGTGGGAAATTATCAGTACCAAGATGAGCGATCGCAGATTTCATACCATTATGACCCCCTGCTGAACCAGACAAGCGCATCCGCAAGCGTCCTACAGGCAAATCCATATCATCATATATTACTAATACTGACTCAGGCGGCAACTTATACCAATCTATAGCAGCGCGAATTGCTTGCCCAGAAAGATTCATATAAGTTAGTGGTTTAATTAAGCGGATTTTCTCGCATTTAGGACTACGACCTTCCCCAAACAAGGCTTGAAATTTACGATTTTCACTTAAAGAAATTTGCCAGGAACGCGCTAAAGCATCAACCGCTTCAAACCCAATATTGTGCCTTGTTTGGTCATACTTAGGTTCAGGGTTTCCCAAACCTACAATTAATTGGGGAATTACTAAAGATTTCTCCTGTTGTTTATTATCCTTTTTCCCCTGGTTGTTGCTAGTTGTCATTGATAATTGATAATTGTTCATTGATAATTGGTAATTGATCGTAGGCGCGTTGAACACAGTCACCTAAAGAAACACCATCAGTGTAGTTACTACATAGATATAAACCAGGTAGTTTTGCCAAATCTTGATTGATTTGGGCTAAACGTCGATGATGACCCAAAGTATATTGAGGAATTGCCCGTTTCCATAAATGTACTGCGATCGCTTTTGGATCTACATCTTTTTTAAGCAAAACGCGCTGCAAGTCCTTATGGACTGCTTGAACTAATTGATCGTTGTCTAGATTACCCACTTCTGGATCTGTAGCACCACCAATAAAATTAGTTAGCATTTGCCAACCTTGAGGCGATCGCCCAGGGAATAAGCTAGAAGACCAAATTGTTCCTAGAGTCCGAATACCTTGACCTCGCGGAATTAAGTTGCCAAAGCCTTGTAAGGGAAATTTTAAGGCATCGTCTGGATAAGCTAAGACAACGCAAGCTACTGAGGGATAAGGAATTTCTTTTAAGGCAATACTTGCATTTGGTGCTAGATTATGCAGCAATTCGGCGGTTACATAAGCTGGGGTAGTTAAAACAACAGTACGCGCTTCTACCTGCTGACTACCTTCGGGGGTAGAAAATTCTGCAATATAGGTTTGATTGGCAGTTTGACGAAGCTCAGTCAAAGTCCAATTTAGTTTAATATTTTCACCAAGATGGGATGCGATCGCTTTTGGTAAAGATTCTAAACCCTCTTTAAAAGAGCCTAATTCCCCAGGGCGAACAGTAGGCAAATTCGGGTCGGTTTGCTTTTTCTTTTGCTGGCGTTGCTTCCGTGACAATATTGCCCCAGCTACCAGTCCCCCACCCACATTTTCTAGTTGAGCAATTCGCCGAAAAGCTGAACGGGCGCTGAGTTGATGAACATCACCAGCATAGACACCGGAGACAAACGGCGCTACCAATCTTTCTGCCACTTCTGTCCCTAAATGGCGGCTAAAAAACTGAGCAACTGTTTCCTCGCCTCCTTGCTGGGATAAGTGGTTGCCCATTGCTGGTGTGGTAAATCCCAACGCACCTACTAAAGCCCTAAACTTGCCTGACAAGCTTAATAACTGGGATGTAACAGCCGATGGTGGACTCATCGGTACAGGAAGTAGCCGACCTTTCCAGTAGACAAAACGAGGTAAGCGGCGGTCTGCTAACACTAATTCCTCTCTCAACCCCACATCCACTGCCAGCTTTAGCAGCGCTGGTGTTGGTGAAAAGCTGGTTGGTCCTTCTTCCCATAAAAACCCACCCGCTTTACCTGTCGTAATATTTCCGCCAACTCGTTCTTGACGTTCGCACAGCAACAATTTTCGCCCGTCTTGATGTAAGGCGTAGGCTAGGCTAAGACCACTTATTCCGGCACCGATGATTAGAGTATCTACCACTTTTGATGAGTCAGCTAAAAAATAATTACTACTTAAGCAGGATGTTGGAACAACGTTTCTAAATATACACGGGCGCAGGCACGATAGTTCTGAGAAACTTCTGTTGTTTTGCCATTTCCATTTTGGAGCAAAAACAGTGATAGTGCTGCGGCAAATACTCGGTCTTGATCCCAGTTGGGATGTGTGTCTAAGTAACCTTTGAGAGATTCATGTAGCTCTTCGGGAATTTCTGCCAGGATACTGATGCTTGCGTTCATAAAACACCTATATCGGTGAAAAGACATGGCAACCTTAGTTACAAGATGTTCTCAGGGCTAGGTAAATTTATGGCACTTCAGCCTTCTAGCTTCTTGCTTCTATTGGTTGGTCGTTTTATTTTCAGCGATCGGGGGGTAGTGTTGTCAATGTTGCGAAATGTTAAAACCGATCATAACGAGAACTAATATATAACGAAGCTATAGGCTTTTTACCAGATTTCTGTCATCAATCTTTACATTCAAACATTGAGCGGTAGTACTTACCCTACCTTGAAGAAAAATCCCCAGCCAAACGGGAATACTGCCTTTAACTGTTAACACTTGTGGAAAACTTCTGATTATCTGTGGATAAGTTTGTGTATGGTTGGGGAAACGGTGGGGAAACAGGGCGGAAAGTTTTGGCTAAGAATAAGAATTATCAATTAACAATTAACAGTTATTCAGAGGTGAGGGTGTGATCTAAAAGAGTAAAAACTTGGCGCTGCTCGAATAGTTCAACTAAGTCACTGTTAATTTTATTTTTGCTGGCTTCTTGTCGGAGGATGTTTAAAGCAGTTTCTACGGATAAACGACGCTTATAGGGACGATCGCTCGCTGTCAGCGCGTCATAGATATCTGCAATTGTTAAAATCTGAGTTTGAATGGGAATGTCTTGCTGTTTCAATCCTTGAGGGTAGCCACTACCATCTAACTTTTCGTGATGTCCAGCAGCAATTAAAGGCAAGTTTTTGAGATGCTTAGTCCAAGGAATACGCTTGAGAAATTCATAAGTATGAGTGACATGAGCTTCAATGGCTAAACGCTCTGATGAAGTAAGATTACCTCGAGGAATCATTAATTGAGACATTTCTGAGGGTTTAATCAGTGGTTTAAGTTCGCCATCAATGTCGGCGTAGGTGTATTGAGATAATTCTGTCAGTTCAACTAAAGCTTCTTCAGATAACGCCTGAAATTTTTTTGTCTGCAAAACTTCGGGTTCGTTAATTTCTAGTATTATTTCCCAATAACGGTTAAGTTTATTGATAGCTTGAGCTAATTGTGTGTCAAATTCTTGTAGATGATGACATTGGTTACAACCGTTGGTTTGTGCAAAATCTTGATGTTGATGTTGAGGATGCTCTAATAAATGCCTAAATTTATTTTGAGCGCAAGACATTTCTAAAGTACGTTGAGCTAAAGCAAAGCGATGACGAATTATCTCTAGTTGTTCTGGATATAATTTCTTTTCTTTGACTAAGATATTTTCTGGGACACCGACTTTGCCAAAGTCGTGTAAAATTGCCGCGTAACGAATTTCTTGTAGTTGGCGATCGCTAAAATAAATTGACCGCAATGAACCAGTATTAATTGCGCTTGCTTCTTCACTTAGGCGTACAGTGAGATCTGCGACTCGTTCAGAATGACCAGCCGTTGAGGGATCTCGTGCTTCAATTATTTGGACAGAGGCTTTGACAAAACCATCAAAGAGATTTTCAATACTTTGTTGTAGTTGGTTTCGTTCTATAGAAATTGCTGCTTGAGAAGCGAGCGATCGCACAATTCGCTCTTCCCATTGCGAATAAGGTTGAGTAACTTCTACTGCATTCTCTGGTGTAATTAATATATCTGGTCTAATTTTACGATTTAGTAATTGCAGCACACCAATAATTTCCCCATCTTGGTTCTGCATTGGTAGCACCAATACTGAACAAGTACGGTAGTCAAAATCTACGTCAAAACGGCGATCCATTTGGTAGCAAACATTATGCGCTAACTGATAAGCATCTGGCAGATTTAAGCTTTCACCTGTCAAAGCTACATACCCTGCAAGGCTTTGGGGCGTTATAGGTATAGCAAATTCTTGAAAGTAATCGATCGGCTGAGAATCATTCTGCGCTACTTTAAATAGCAATTTAGGGATAGCATCGTTATGGTCTATTAAATAAACACTGCCAGCATCACTAAAAGTAATTTCTCTACTTTTAGAGAGAATTAAATATAAGAGTTCCCCTAAATTATGGCTGCCTGAAAGTGCTGTACCAATTGCTAAAAGCTGCTCGATCAGTTCTACTTTGCGATCCAATTCTGGCAAATCATTTGGATCATTATTAGTGCTGGGGTAGTGGGAAAGAATCATAGTTTTTTAAAGGCATTTTTCAGTTAAGGTTTGGTTGAATATATTTAACAAATTATTTAACATAAAACATCTATATTTATAATTAATTAAATATGTAGCTTTTAAATTAGCTTTGCCCTCACGCTATAGTCTGCAATACCTAATCAAGAATAGGGCAAGCTATTACTACTGAATTGAGTGGAGTATACTTATTCTTTTGAGGGTGAATCAGAGTGTTTTGTGAAGCGTTGAACTACAATCTGGATGGCTAAAGCTACCAAACCAACAGTGACTAAACTAAAGACACCTGTTGCTAAAGCAGCCGTACCCGTGACTAAAGTGCGAACAGCAACAGCAATATTGTGTGCAACTGTACTACTAGATGTAACAGGTTTAGCCGCGAAGCTTTGAGCAATTGAGGCTGTCAGAGAGTAAAGAGCGATCGCCATTCCTCCAGAAATCATCGCACCAGTTAAACAACGCAGTGGACTGGTTAAGGTTTCAGTTGCTTCAGAAGAAGCAGGAACTGAGTTTTTATTGGGGGTGAGGTTAGTCATAAGTTAAGTTTTTAAGAAAAAATTGTTGATCAGCTATTGTGTTTCGCGCGTTTTTTGTTGGGGGGGGAGAGGAGGGAGGAGGGAGGAGAGAGGAGAGAGGGAAAGAGCGTTTGATAACTTTCTTGCGAGTTAAAAATGTCCAAATGAAATGCGTAGACGCTTATCCAGCTAGTTTAACTAAAAACAATTAAACTTCTCCTTAAATTTAATTTAACTTCAACCCCTGATGATGGCGACAAAGCGGATTTAATTGTATTTAACAGAAGAAGCAACGTGAATGCCTGTGTTGCAGAAACGCGCTACCCACAAATCTAAATCAGGATGGTTCATTATTGCCTTAACTTGCTCTTTTATTTGTTCAGCTTGAGCGTGGGACTGTACTAATGCAAAAACTGTCGGACCCGATCCCGACATCATAGTTGCTGCGCCAGTGCTTTGAAATGCTTGCCTTAATTGCAAAACTTGAGGATAAGCTGGTAAGACGACTTTTTCTAAGTCATTGTGGAGTAATTGAGCAATTTTTGCTTGATCTTTATGTGCGATCGCATTTACCAATGGACCAGAATGTACCCTTGCAGAGCGCGATTCTAAACTAACTGTATCAGAAATATATGAACTGCCAAACTGTTGACGGTAAGTTTGGTAAGCCCAAGGAGTAGAAACTGCCAAACTGCGGTATTTAGCTAAAACTACATAAATATGATCTAAATCTGGTAAGGGAGATAATTGTTCACCTCTACCCGTGGCGATCGCCGTTCCACCAGCAAGACAAAAAGGCACATCCGATCCCAGTTGAGCGCCTAATTCTTCTAATTCTGAGTGAGTTAATCCCAGTCTCCAAAGCAAGTCTATTCCAACTAATACCGCCGCCGCATCTGTAGAACCACCCGCTAAACCTGCGGCTACAGGAATACGCTTGTGGATAGTAATTTCTAAACCACCGTATTGAGCCAAAGCTTGAGGAAATTGCTTAATCATCAACTCAGCAGCACGATAAGCTAAATTAGTTTTGTCTACTGGAACTTGGGGATGATCGCAGTGTAACCGGATAGTATCAGTACTAATAGAACGCAAATCAATTTGATCTGCCAAGTCGATGCTTTGTAACACCATTACCAGTTCGTGATAACCATCAGCGCGATCGCCCAAAATTTCCAAATATAAATTGATTTTGGCTGGCGCAATTAAAGAGTAAGAACGCATAAGATTTAGAAAGTGAGATTTGCAAAGGTTTTTAGGTAGTAAAACCTATAAAAACCAATTATCTTTGCTTAAAGCGTATCCTAAAAATAATTATCTTTAAAAAAATATCTGTATTTATCTGTGTTTATCTGCGTGCATCTGCGGTAAAAACATCTTGAACAGGACTTACGCAGAAAGCCTAAAACCTAGATCCCCCTGAGCAACCCCTTAAAAAGGGGGGAAAATTCAAAGTCCCCCTTCTTAAGGGGGATTTAGGGGGATCTCTGCCTAACTTCTACTTAAATTGACAGCGCCTCAACTTTCGCATCATCTGGCTTTTCCACACTTTGCGCTAAATAGGCAGCTAATTGATCTTCAATTTGTTCGCGCACAATTTGGCGATACTCTTGGAAATGTTCAATGTGAGCGCAAGTAGAGAGATAACGCTCAAACACCCCTGGATTATGCTTGAGAATGCTAAACAAGTGATGCCAGAATTTCCAACGAGTTTCCCGTTTTATCCCTTGTCGCCAAAGAATAGTTAACAAGGCTTTGATAACTACCCAATCTGGCATTTGGGCTTCACCCTTCCAACTCGGTTTACCCATAATTAAAAAGCAGCGATAAGTGCGGTCTAAGTACCGTACTGGGTCGTATAAAGTACAAAATGCGTCAATGTATTCTTTCGCAATGTCTTGTATAGGGCGGGTAGGGGTGAAGTTCATCAACGTCATTTGATCGCCTTCTAAAGCTTCCAGCAGTCGTCCTTCTTTATTCAGACGATGCCAAAGTGCCGTATTTGGTAACGCTTGCAACATCCCGAAGGTAGTAGAAGGAATTGCGGCTTGTTCAGTAAATTGGACAATGCGCGAGCCTGCACCTGCTTTTTCCCCATCAAACCCAATAATAAACCCAGCCATTGGGCGCAACCCCGCTCTGATAATCGTTTCCACCGAATCTTTCAGTGAATTGCGGGTATTTTGGAACTTCTTCGTCATTTGTAAACTTTCTTCATCCGGCGTTTCAATTCCCAAAAATACGCCAGTGAAACCAGATTCAACCATTAACTCCATCATTTCTGCGTCTTGCGCCAAGTCAATGGAAGCTTCCGTATCAAACGTAAACGGATACTTATGTTCATTCATCCAGACTTTTAAATCTTTCAGCAACAATTTGACATTGCGTTTGTTGCCAATAAAGTTGTCATCCACCATAAAAACACTACGCCGCCAACCTAAGTTGTAGAGGCAATCTAACTCTGCTAACAGTTGTGCAGGGGTTTTAGTACGTGGTTTACGACCGTAAAGCACAATAATGTCGCAAAATTCGCACTGGAAGGGACAACCCCGCGAAAATTGCACCGACATCATATCGTAGGCATTTAATTCTAGTAAATCAAAGCGGGGAACTGGTGTAGATGTGACATCTGGTTTTTCTGTAGCGCGGAAAGTTCCAGAAGTTTCTCCCCGTTTAACTGCCTCGATAAACATTGGCAGAGTAATTTCCCCTTCATCAAGAATTAGAAAATCTACTCCAGCGCCTTCTACTTGTTCAGGTACAGAAGTTGCAAAAGGACCACCCACAGCAACTAACTTACCACGCCGCTTGGCTTCTCTAATTTGGGCGAGTAAATCTTGTTTTTGCACAATCATGGCAGACAAAATTACTATATCTGCCCATGCCCATTCTTCTTCTGTTACTGAGCGAATATTGCGATCGACTAGCTTAAATTCCCATTCTTGAGGCAAAATTGCTGCTACTGTGACTAAACCTAAAGGTGGTAACAGCACTTGGCGATCGACTAATTCTAAAATTTTCTCGTATGACCAAAAGGTTTTGGGAAATATTGGATATACCAGTAAGATCCGCATATAATATCAATCCTCACACTAAAAATTATTAACTATACAGATTCACTATAATGTGCATTATTCAGATTTGGTGCTTGTAAGTGGGTATACAAAATTAATTGCACAGATTAAGAATACTGAACTAGACTGAAAAAAGTTGTGATGAAATTTTTAGATAAGTTTAGTCAAAATGGGTCTTCCGTACGAAGCTATGCTAACTTATTATTTTCGAGTACCTCCGATCTAGCTATATGTGATTTCAGTGCGATAGCGCAAACGCGATCGCAGATCTTCCCAGACGGCTAGAGTATAAAGTTATCTTAAAGAAGGCTCAAAACCTTGCTGTGTAATGCAAGTAAAGTTCATTCGTTAAGGTATACTTAATTAATAGAGGAAATGCTATGACAACAATTTATTTAGGTATTATTACTTAATACTACCCTCAAAGTCGATAACTATAGTTAGTTAAAAAATCCCCTTAATACTGACGTTCTAATTATTGAAAATGCCTGTTAAGCAATCTGATTACGAAGAGTTGCTAGCAGATTATAGCAACCAGACAGCAGCGATCGCGCTCTTAAAACAACACCGACCATACATGGAAATGATTCCTAGTATGCGTCGTCCTACTCAGAGCGTGATTACTATTCCCCTACCAGTAGTGCTAACTCGTCACGGCACATCTCAACCAGCAAGTAACCCACAAATAGTATCTAGGCAAGAAGCAATTGCTCTACCCTGTGATGTAGCCATTTTAATGTGCGACCCTGAATGGCAAATTAAAGTTGGGGTGGAAATCTTTATTTTCATCCATCGACCCCATGAAGATTTTTCCCAGCTTCTCAGTCGTTGGCGGCAAACACAAGTGTTGCTACATACAGATTATGAATGGCTGATGCCTTCCGCCCATCAACATATATTTAGTGAAGCGTCTGAGCAAATTGATCCGTTGTTTGTACTATTTCCAGAAACACCGGAACGGATTAAAAGAGGGTTAATAGGCGCTAATTTACCATTTGTAATTCAAGCAGCAGTAGAGCGGGTTGAGGAGGAAATGGCAGATAATTTATCAAGTTCGGCTTGATGCGTAAGTCTGAGATATTGCACCAAATGAGGCGGAATAACTCGTTCAATAACTCGTTACCAGGTTGAACCTGGTAACGAGATGGCAAGCTTGGAGGCTCTGCCTCCTCGTTGTGAAAGCAATGGTGCAAGATCTGAAGTAGTATTTTGATCGCTAATTGCTACTGCACAAACTGAGGCATAATTTCTGCCGCAGTAAACAAACCATAAATTCCTCGACGGTGCAATGTCACCCCAGCTTTGAGATAGCCAAATGCAGGACCACAAACATTGGCTGCCATGCTGGTTTCGTCACCTAACGTAAATGTGTGGGTGGAAATTTTGCCTTCAAATGTACGACCTGTAACTTTCACATTCGTACTTAGAGGCTTTTTAGGATTGCGAGTATCCACCACGCCACCAACAGTAACGCGATCGCGCGGACAAATACCAGCTAGTTCTAGCATCACATCATCAGCGTGTTCCATATTTTCCAGCGTGATGATGCCATTTGTTTGATCTAGTAATGCTTCCACCTCAGCATCAGTCATAGCTCTGGCGTGTTCCACATCATAGCCTGGTAAATGAGCAATATCCTCCCGAATAGTCGCCCGATAAGCTTCCCAATTAGCAATTCCGACACCAAAGGTGATTTTGACACTATGGACTTCTGTATAGCTTTGAGCGGCTAATGCTGCTGCTGCTGTTAATAACCCAGGTGTTGCGCCACAACCAGTCATGTAAGTAATACCTGCTTGTTGTAGCTCATCTTTTAGCTGCAACAGTTGCTCAACGGCGCTGGTACGTTTCATCGCATCGACTAACACCCCTTGCCAACCAGAGGCTATAAATGCCCGCGCTACATCTGCCATAAATGTATTAGGCAAATTCGGCAAAGCTAGGAAATAGCCATCTACAGCAGCTTTACTAATTAATTCCTCAATACTGCTATTGCTAAGAGTGCCATAAGGCTCTAAATAACCCAGAGAACCCTGAGACTGGTAAATTTTACTACAAGAAATTGGATCTAACCCTTCAGCCTGATAGGCATAGCCTTTTTGATCGGCTGCTGCTACCCAAAGCATCTCCTGTTTAGGCGCAATAACTCTAGCAGCAGCTTGACCTAAACCACCAAAACCTAGAACACCTACTTTTATTTGCTTGACGGCTGGAACGTTGCTTAAACCTGTAACTTGCTCTGCACTCATTAGTCTTAACTCAATTGGCACCAAGTTTAATTATCACGCTTAAGCCGTAAGGGATCACGCTTTTCCAGTTGCTCAGGGAAATTAAAATTTATTTTCTATATCTTGACGTAGATGAAAAGTTAAGCGACACTGACAAATAATCAATGTACTACTCACTGTTTTAATAAAATTTGTTAACTTTTGACTCGTTGTGACACAATTAATGAAAATTAGTTTAGTGGCTTGCGGGTCAGTGGGTGGTATAAGAATATTTTTCCACCGCCATACAGCTACTGTCGTTATTGCTGTAGCGAAGAATTGAGGATTTACTACGCCATGAGCATGGAAACGTTAGAGTTTGTGATTTATCCCGATGGTCGGGTTCAAGAGAAAGTGACAGGAATCATTGGTGCATCCTGCGCCGAGGTAACTGCTGCAATTGAATCTCAGCTTGGTAACGTGATCAATCAGGAGCAGACATCCGAATTTTTTGCTCAACAAGTTAATCAAACGGCAGTAGCGACAACGCAAGCAACCTACAGCGAGTGGTAGGTTTTTTTTTAGTTCCTGATTCAACCATAAAAATCACCATGTCACACTTTAGCAACATCAAAACTCAAATCCGTAACATAACTTCTTTAAAAGCTGCTTTAACTGATATGGGTATTGACTGGAAAGCAGGACCTCAGCCAGTCAGGGGCTATCGTGGTCAAACCCGTAATGCGGAAGTGGTCATTGAGCAAGACAATGGTTATGACATTGGCTTTAGCTCTAATGGTAAAGAATACGAGTTAGTTGCAGATTTAGAGTATTGGAAACAACCTCTGTCTGTAGAGGGTTTCTTAAGCAAGGTAACTCAAGGCTATGCTTATCAAACAGTTTTAAGTGAAACAACTAAGCAAGGTTTCCAAGTTTCTGAACAACAAAATAATGCCGACGGCTCAATTCGTTTAGTTGTACAACGCTGGAGCGCATAATGTCTGATTTATCGCAGTCACCGTTTGATGCCAATTCAGATCGTTCTGGCTTTGAGCCAGAATTAGGTGGATTTTTAAGGGATTCTCCTGAACGTTCTGGTTTTGAGCCAGAATTAGGCGGTGTGCTGCGACAAAAGGGCGTTTATGTTGATGAACTTACCTGTATTGGCTGTAAGCATTGCGCTCATGTAGCTCGGAATACATTTTACATTGAACCGGATTATGGGCGATCGCGCGTTGTCCGTCAAGATGGCGACTCGGAAGAGGTAATTCAAGAAGCGATTGATACCTGTCCGGTTGATTGTATCCACTGGCTAGATTATACAGAGTTGAAAAAGCAAGAAGAAGAACGCCAGTATCAGGTAATCCCCATTGTTGGCTATCCTTTGGATCATGCGATCGTTACTGCTAACAAGCGTCGTCAAAAACAGCAGAAAAAACCAAAAAAACAACCATAATTTATACAAAAGGGCTGCATTGAGCAGCCCTTTATCAGCATTAGCATAGTCTAAATTACTAACGCCAAGTCCGATTTCCGTTCTCATCCACTCGTGCTTGTCTGATTACATCGGAGATTTCTTCAGCATCTTTAACATGGTGCAGTGCTTTCTGTTCACCATCTGGTTCATCTACAACGAAGTATGTAGGGACTGTGATCTGGTCGCCTGTAATGTCAGGAGAATCTACCGCTACCTGCTTGGATTTTTCTTCTACTGTTTCAGGTTGCTCGGAAATTCTATCTCCAGGGTTTGCTGTTAATTTTCTTTCCTTAGCAGTTGGCTCGTCTTTACTATGCCAATCTACGCTTACTGGTTGTTTAATTTCATTTTCATTTTGATTATTCATGGTTATTCTTTTATTTTTTCAAAACTTCAACTTAATGAGTTTAGTTTAGAAAAAATCCGAAAATTAATTATCCTTCATAGGAAGGAGTTTGTATAAATTTACTCAATTAATTGTATAAATATGCCCTAACGCTAATCAAATTTTGATAGTTCTCCTCTACTTGATAGATTTTTATCGGCAACAAATACGTCTTCAGACAGATAAAATATCAAATTATATTATTCAAACGTTACATCTTCATAAAGTGCTGCCAAACTTCCCTCAAAGTTAACACTTTCGAGTTTAAAATATTCCTCTTTGGGTGTATAAGATTGTAATACCCACAACCCTTCACTATTGCGACGGAAGCATTCTACTCGCTGGCGCTTGGTATTAATTAAGACGTATTCTTGCAGGGTGGGAATTACTTGATAATCAGAAAATTTATCGCCTCGGTCAAATGCTTCTGTAGAATCAGATAAAACTTCGATGATTAAACAGGGAAATCTTTTATAGTTTGGGGTTTCTCTATCTCTGTCGTCGCAAGTTACCATTACATCAGGATAGTAGAAGCGATTTATGGACTTGATTTGCGCTTTCATGTCGAAAATGTAGACGCGACAACCAGAACCTCGCAGATGGTTGCGGATAAGCGCAAACAAGTTCCCGCCAATGGTAACGTGAGGGTCGCTTGCCCCTGCCATAGCATAAACTTGTCCATCAATATATTCGTGTTTAGTAGGGCTTTGTTCCTCTAGTTTGAGGTATGTTTCAGGAGTGAGATAAGGTTGTTCAGGAGAGGCAACCATAAGTTAAAGCCTTAAGAATTGAGTGATAGTGAGGTTAAAATACAAAGTTAACCTTCGTAATACAAACAGAGTTCATCCTCATCATAATTCTTTTGAATCCAATCATCCAAGGAATAAAAAAGTATTTCAGGATTAAGCAATTTATGAGGAGTTAATATTATCAATAGCTCTAATGGCTATCTTGCAAAAATGGATTTTTACCTTTTTTGCAAGAAGTATATTAGCTATCAACTGACTATTAATCTCTAACCCTGACTAACCAACAGCGCAACAGGGAAATATTTCAAAGCTTCCGCAATTACCACTTTGCCGTCAAGTTGAATTGTTTGACCTGTAATTGCATCCTTCCAACTAGAAGGCATTCCTTGTGGTAATTCGATGCGCGTATCACGCCATACTTCGCCTAAAGGATATTCTCCTGGTTGAATGAGTTGTGTTAAAAAGCGGGGTGCGATCGCAATTGCCACTTTACCCTCATACTGTCGCACTAACGCTACAATATTATCTTGAAACTCTCCAGTAGCTTCCAAAGGTAAATAATCACCTTCTTTGAACAAATCCAAATATTCTGTTCTTGCTTCCAGCAACTTATGAGTCAAGAACAATTTAATCCGCGCATCTTCCTTAGTAGAAAGTAACTCAGAAGCCAAACTTAATACATCTGTTTGAGCTTTCTGTTTAATATCTTGCAACCAAGATGAACGCAATGCAAAATCAACTGGACGGCGGTTATCGGGATCTACTAAACTCAAATCCCATAATTCAGTTCCTTGATAAAAGTCAGGAACTCCAGGGGATACAGATTTTAGTAATGTTTGAGAAAGAGAGTTGTAGATGCCATATTCAGCTATCTTTTTAACGAAAGGTTTTAATTCTTTCAAAAACTGATTATCTTCAGAAGGTTTTAATACTTCCTCAACAAATGCCAGACAACCTTCTTCATAAGTATTATCAGGTCTTAACCAAGCTGTATGTACCTTAGCTTCTCGAATCGCTTTAATGATGAAATCTTTCAGGCGAGTAGTAAACTCGGCTTCTTCACTTTCATTGAAAGGAAAAGCACCTATGAGATTTTGATAGAATAAGTATTCATCATTGGCATCAGGAACGCTTAAACCAGGTAAACTTTTTTTCTTAGAACTGTTAATCTTGCTCCAAGTTTGAATTTGTTGTTCCCATTCTTCAGGTATCTCTGAAATTACATTTAGTCTGGTGCGGACATCTTCACCACGTTTAGTGTCGTGGGTAGATGTAGCATTCATTTTGTGCAGCCAAATTTTACTTTGTTCTTGATTGAATGTATGAAAATCGTTAGGAGACATTCCAAAATAACCAGGATGTCCACCGACTTCATTTAAAGACATTAAACGGTTGTAGACATAAAAGGCTGTATCTTCTACACCTTTTGCCATCAATGGACCAGTATATTGTTGTAGTCTTAGTACTAAATGATACCACTGGTCTTTATCAGCTTGAGGGAGATTTTCATCAAACTCTAGCAGCAGCAGTTTTTCAAGAAAGTCTAATTCGTTTGCTAGTTGCGGAGTTTTTTCTTTAGCTTCTTTGATCACAGATGTGATGTATTCTTTGTCTGTGTGTCTTTGCCCATCTTTATTAATGTAGGTGCGATAAATGGGGAAGAGGGCTAAAAATTCTGCGATCGCTTTCCGAATACCATATAAAGTAAAATCATTACCCCTTCTGGTTTTATTCGCTACAATCTTCAGTAAATGAGCAAGATTGTCAATATCTCCAGCTAGATTTCGTTCAATAATCAGTCGCTTACAATGGTCGATTACTTGCTCATAAGATTTACCTATTTTAGTAAATCCTTGATATAGATCATCAAACTTCTGCTGATTGTCTTGCTTACAGAATATTCCGTTGAGATAATTTAAGTAGTTATAACCACTGGTTCCTTGAATTTGCCAGTAATCCGGCATTTCTTCTTCTAGTTCTAAAATCTTCTCAACAGTAATATAAACATCGCCCATTTTTTCGCGCAGACGTTCCAGATAATTAGTCGGATCGTAAAGACCATCAATATGATCAATTCTTAAACCTGTAAATTTACCTGATTCAACAAGCTTACCAATTAACTCATTATTGGTCTCGAAAACTTTGAATTCTTGAATTTGGATCGAAATTAGCTCATTTACAGTAAAGAATCGCCGATAATTAAGTTCTTCTGCACCGACTTTCCAATAAGAAAGACGATAAAACTGTTCTGCAAGCAAACTATCTAAAAGATTAAAGCTTTCAGAGTTTCCTGCTTCGCCATTAAAATCATTAATGTTGTTATCAATAAATTCCTTAATTTCGGGATTTTGATTATAAAGCTCCCAAAGTAGATCTTTAACAAACATTGTCTGAGCATATCTTTCCCTATTTTTGACTTCTTCAGGGAAATTTTTAATTAGATAAAGAATGCCAAACAGTTTAATAAGATCTGGGTGACTTCTTCCCAGGTTTCGGGTCAATTTATTTAAGTTCAGGGTTAAAAACTTCAGATAGGATTCGAGGCGGACTGGCAACTTTAAGCTATAGTAATTAACACTAATTCCGCTTTCTTCGTACTGAAGTTGAATTTGACCATTTTCTAAACAATTACCATAAAAATCTCCTAGCATTGGCGCAAGTACTTTGCCTCGGAGATCTTCATAATAATGATTCCAGTCAATATCAAAATAATCGCAGTAAACAGAATTAGGTCCGTTTTCTAAGACATCCATCAACATTGAGTTTTGGCTATCATAAGCCATGTGGTTAGGAACAATATCCTGCAACCACCCCATCCCATGCTGCTGAATTTTGCCAACAAGGGATTCAAACTCCTCTTCTGTTCCTAATTCAGGATTTAGTAGGTTTGGATCAACAATATCATAACCGTGAGTACTACCTGCTCTGGCTTTAAATATAGGAGAAGCATAGAAATCGGAAATACCTAATTCTGCGAGGTAATCAATAATTTTTTGAGCGTCATTAAAGGTAAAAGCAGAATTAAACTGGATTCTATAAGTAGAGGTGGGAATACGCATGATTAAGTTTTAACTCCTAAGCTTTATGGGGGTTATTTGTGAGTTTCAATGATTTAAGATTAGAACACAGATAAACACGGATAAACACGGATAAACACAGATACAAGAAATAATTTTCTGAAAAGGTTGATTAAACTTATGGAGAAAATCAGTTGATTCATCTGTGTTTATCTGTGTCCATCTGTGTATATCTGCGGTTAATTAACTATTTACCAAACAAGGCAAAACTCAAAGGAGGAATACTAAACTCCTGCCCAGAAGCTAACTTTTCTGGTAATTTCGCTCCAGCACCAAACCACTTTTCATCAGCAGAATCTAAAATCTTGCTCCAGCTACTATCAGCTACATCAGGTTTGAAGGTGACATCTTGCTTACTAAAATTCATTACACAAAATATCTCGCTCTCCTGATTGCTGCGTCGCATTTGTATAAGCTTGTCTGCTTCACTGCAAGATATTTCTAAATTTTGCTTATCCAAGCTTTTAAGGGCAGGAATTGTGCGGCGTAACTGGATTAAATGCTGATGTAATTCCAAGAGAGCTTTATTTTTACCTTCTTGGCGTTTTTCCCATTTCAGTATGCACTGATCAAAGGTTTCTTGGCTAAAGGGATCTTGGAATTCTCCCTCTATGTGAAAATCTTTAAATTCTTCTTTTCTACCTTTTCTGACTGCTTCTACTAAATCGTGGTCGGAATGACTTACGAAATAGAGAAAAGGTGATTCTTCCCCATACTCTTCACCCATAAATAACATCGGCACATTAGGTGAAAGTAACAATGCAGCAGCAGCTAATTTTAAAGCGTCGAAAGAAACTAGGTTAGATAATCTTTCACCTAACATCCGGTTGCCAACTTGGTCGTGATTTTGGGTGGCGATGACAAATTGTTGCCCTGGAAAATCTTTGGCATCGCTACCATGATACCTCTCTCTATTTGCCGAGAATTTCCAAGAGTAAACAAAGCTTTCTTTCAATGCAGTTGCTAACTGTTCGCATTTGCCAAAATCTTTGTAATAGCCGATAGTTTCCCCTGTGAGGATTGTGTGTAGTGCATGATGGAAATCATCGCTCCATTGTGCATCCATACTATGACCGCCAAGAGTGCGATCGCGTATTACTCTAACATCATTTAAATCGCTCTCAGCTATGAGATAAAGTTTCCTTCCTATCTGCTGAGAAAGTGCATCAACCCTTTCTGCTAATTCTTCTAGAAAATGCTTTGCGCCTAAGTCATAAATTGCATGAATTGCATCTAAACGCAGAGCATCTATATGATAATTCTCAAACCAATAAAGAGCGTTTTCGATAAAGTAGTTGCGAACACCATCGCTACGTTTATCATCAAAGTTTACTGCCATCCCCCAAGGAGTTTTATATGTGGCAGTAAAGTAAGGTCCATAATTACTGATATAATTGCCTTCTGGTCCAAAATGGTTATAGACAACATCCATAATTACAGCAATACCTTGTTGGTGACAAGCATCTACTAGACGCTTTAATCCTTCAACGCCACCATAGGAATTTTGTACTGCAAAAGGATAAGTGCCATCATAACCCCAGTTGCGATCGCCTGGAAATTGCGCCACTGGCATAATTTCAATTGCATTTACCCCAAATTCATACAACTCTCGCAACCGAGGAATAATTGCATCAAAAGTACCTTCTGGGGTAAAAGTACCAACGTGCAATTCATAAATAATCATTTCATCCAGAGGTACACCAGACCACTGAGCATCAGTCCATTTAATAGTGCTATGATCGACTACCTGTGAAGCACCATGTACACCCTCTGGTTGAAAATGTGACGCGGGATCGGGTCTCTCAGCATCGCCTTCTAATTGATAAAAATAATGCGCTCCTGGATTAATACCTTCAGCCGTAACTTTCCAGTAACCTGCCTCATCTTTTTGCATGGGTAGCAGGCGCTCTTCAGGAGCAGTGATTTTTACAGCTACCTCTTTTAACTCTGGAGCCCAAACGATAAATTCACAGCGATTATCACCAAGATAATTAGATCCGATTTTCATATTTAATAGAGCTTGCACCTGTGCCATGATTTTGTGTTTATCTCCTGTTTAAATCATTAAAAACCAAAAAATTATCTCCTCGTTATCCTGGCTCATACCAGTTAATATGGTGGCGTTATACACACAACCTCAGATTTTAATTAACTAAGATTGTTGAGCAATCAAACGCATCTTTAGGATCTATTACTGCATTTCTTACAGTACGATTAATAAAAAAGTTAGGCAATGTAATTCAGCAATATCCAGAAACAACTATTAATTAAGCTACTGCAATTTGCTAATGTTGGTTAAATTAATAAATTCTATGATTTACATTAATCATGTCATTACTCAACAACTGTTTGCAGTAGCATTTAATTTGTTGTTAACATCACAAAATGCTGAATTGCTTTGCTAAAGGAGAAGTTAAACTATAATGATTATTGTTTGCTTCTATCTAAAGGATGGCTTTGTTACCAGCACTGGCAATTTCTTTTTATACAACGGTGGAGGCGAAGCTGTAGTTATATTTTTATGATTTATTCTAAAATTTTTGGTTCAGTACCCATTAGAATTGCCATTGTAGTACCCTTTTTCCTCCAAATTACCGCCGTGGTAGGGATAACGGGATGGCTTTCATTTCGCACTGGGCAGGAATCTGTTAATATTCTAACCAACAACTTGAGCAGTCAAATCAGCGATAACATTGTCCAGCAGGTTCAAAACCATTTAAACCCACCACAATTAATTGAGCAGGTTACTACCTCTGCTATCAACACGGGAAATTTAGATATAACAGACTTTTCCCAGGTCGAAAGTTTCTTTTGGAACCAAGTAAAACAACAACCCCCAGGCGTAACTTTTCAATTTGGTAACGAAAAGGGAGAATTTATTGGGGTGAGAAAAGAAGAGAATGGAATAATTCTGCTTGTAGTTGATAAATCTAAAAATGCTCAAAGAGAGACTTATACTCTCGATAATCAGGGAAAGCGATCGCGCTTAATCAAAAGCGAAAAATACGACCCTCGCACTCGCCCTTGGTACAAAGCTGCTGTCAAAGCGGGTAAACCTACATGGACTCCGCTTTATCCGGCTTTTTCTGAACGCGCACTGCTAATTGCATCGGTTACTCCCATCTACAATAATACTGGTATTCAGGGGGTTTTGAGTTTTGAAATAGCTATGACCCAAATTAGTCAATTCCTGCAAACCCTTTCTATCAGTAAATCTGGAGAAGCATTTATCATAGAAAGGTCTGGAGAAGTGGTGGCTAGTTCAGCTTCTCAACTTCCCATGGCAGTTTTTATATCCATTTCACGGCTAAACCTCCCGATGTAACAGCACAACTTGAGGCTATTTATAAATCTCTAACATCATGTCTGGCTGATGAGTTATGATTTGTAGGTTGGGTTACTTAAAATCTTAATTACAGATAAAAATATGACTTCCTCAAACTCGGAAATATTGCCAACACCAGATAATATAGACAGTAGCGAACAAGAAACGCAGTATATTTTAAATAATCCTGCGCTCATGGGACAAGTGAATCAAGTCAAAAGAAGCCGTAAAGCAACAAGTATTAATGCTTTACAAGAGATACTTGATGTGGAATATATTTTAAGTAATCCTGACTTGATCAAGCAAATTCAATCGCTAGTAGAAACATATAAGAGAAAAAAGCATGAGAGCGATAGTGTTTCAGGAAGATACACTCCAAGCCTATGAAAATCTGAGGGAAACCAATAAATCACTGCATAAAAAACTATTTAATATCCTTAAAGAGATGCAAAAAAATGATCCTACACAAGGAACAGGTAAGCCTGAAGCTCTTAAACATGAGCTTTACGGCTATTATTCCCGTCGTTTGTCTGATAAAGATAGATTAATTTATAGCTTTGATGAAGACTCAATCTATGTTGTTGCTATTGGTGGGCATTACGAATCCTAACTCACGATTCCACCTGCTTCACTACCTCTAAAGGTAACTTTAACACTTCTGCTATTTGCTCATCACTTAAGCCAAACTCTCTTAATTTATCAATTGTTTCAATTTGAATTTTCTTCTTATTACCTTTGTTGAATTTCGGCGTAGTAGGTTGATTTTGATTGCAGGTAGTATTGATTTGTTCTGAAACAGGACTTAAACAATTAATTTGACGATTATTAAAGTTATTAATACTTTTATTATCAATATAAATATTGAGATTACCTTGCCGTTCTAATACTGATTTCAGATTACCCTTATTAACTGGTTCATCAAACACATCAGATAACATTTGCAAAAGCTTGTAACCTACATCCTTAGCATAACGTTCTGTGCGATTGTAAGCTTTAGCAATGTCAGAATACTTTTGATACTTTAGCGTTCCCTCAATAAGCCCGCGCTGGAAATCATTGAGACGTTTACCAGTCTTTTGATAAACAACTTCATCCACAAATTGCAGTGTTTCTTGAATTTGCATGATGAGGAAGCTAAATGAATGCTGAGAATTATAGCATACTTTATACGTCTTTTTCAGTCCTTATCAGTCTTTTTCTAAATTTTTTTTACAATCAGCCATTTTTCCCTTTGCATTTTTAAGCGATCGGGCTATCTTAAACGAAGGCTAAGATTTCTATCCCTATCCACTCATTTCTATAACTGAGGATATTTGTCATCCTCTTTAGTTAAAGGGAATTAGGAGTTTCAGTAGCAATCTAGCTTAAGTCTTCACCGTCGAACTGTAAAATTTGGGTTGAACCCGTTAAATATTATGCTTGAATTAAATAAGTTATTGCAAAACATCTTAATAGCTATTATTAATTTTTATCAAAAATATATTTCTCCTTATAAGGGATATCGTTGCGCTCACAAAGTTTTATATAAAGGTGATTCATGTTCTGAATATATTAAAAAAAGCTTGTTAGAACAAGACTTAATGAAAGTTGTAAACTTATCTAAACAGCGTTTTTGTGATTGCGGTGAAGCAGCCAAAATATTAGACGGACACAGAATAAATAGTAATCAAAATAGTCTATCTCCAGTAGCTGTAACTAAAGAACACAAAACATTGCCTTTATTGAAGCGAAGGACGTTTATCTATTTAATTCTTCCCGCAGCCTTTACTTTAGGATTAGCTACACCAGTGCTAGCTGCTAAGGGAAGAGGATACGCTAAATGTTTATCAATAGGTAGTAGAGAAGCAGTAAGAGAGGATCAGAGAGATGGAAAATGTGGCAATCAACCAGAGCTTTATTACGGTTTATGTTGTCTCGGTACATTGGGGGCAATTTTCGGAGCTAATGAGAATAAGTGATCGGGAAATAGTAAATAGTAATAGTAAGGTGCGTTTTCGGGCGAAGGCGCAACGCACCACAATTTAAAAGATATCAAAAGATTTAAGCGCGATCGCCTCATTTCATTAGGGCGATAAACTCATCAACAGTCAAGTCTACTTGTCGGATGATTGCACGCAAAGTACCCCGATCTATCTCATCATGGTTGGGTACGCTAACTGTTGTTTTAGGCTCTTCACGAACTAAAATAATGTGACTTCCACGCTGTCGCACAACGACAAAGCCAATTTTTTCTAAAGTTTTGGTACATTCTGCACCAGAAATAACAGGTAGTTTACTCACACTAACACGATTTCAATTCTATCATCTGGAATAGGTTCTCCCCGATCCTGTAAAACCTCAATGTAGAGAGAAACGGCTTCTTCAATGTTTGCCAAAGCCTCCTCTCGTGATTTACCTTGACTAATACAACCTGGTAAACTAGGCACTTCAACAACAAAATACCCATCTTCACCAGGGTAAAGCAGCACTTTACGTTTAGAGTTGATTTGAGGTTGTGCCATATTTATTTGCAGCTAAGTTTTAAATTTCTACGTTACTATATACAACACCTTACAATCTCAAACATACCAAATATTTGATGTATGTGCGATCGCGTTACTCTACTATTGTGCGATCGCACATATCATATAAATATATTTAATGTGGAATAGACAATCATACAGCCACTTATTTTAGAGAAATTACAAGAACTCCCTGAGTCTATTCAAACAGAAGTGCTTGTGCAGATAGCCTATGTTTGGTAAATTAAGCTAAAACTGTCTTAAGTAAATAAACTAGGTGATACTTTAAAATAATCACCCAGCAGAGAAGCTTGTGCCTTACTAATAGAACGCTTTCCATTAACTATTTCAGACACTACACTGCTTGAACCAATAATAGCTGCTAAATCAGAAGAATGAGTACCGCTAGATTCCATAATATGCTGGAGAATTTCGTGAGGTGCAGATTGCTCCATTGGATAATTCTCCGTCTCATATTTCTCAATCAGCATCACTATTAACTTGTATAAAGCTTGCTCCTCTGGAGTACGATTTTTAGCAAATGTTAGTTGTTCTGCTAACAAGAGCGCACGATCATACTCTTCTTCAGTTTCAATAATCTTAGGAGCAACTTCCGCTATCAAATTGGCATAGATGGTGTTGTCAAAAGTAAGGGTCATTTTTCCATTTCCCCTTGTCATATTCTGCATGGGTTAGAAAGTATTTATAATATATAGTTTGGTTTTCATAATCAATGCCAACAATCAGTCTATAATCATTTCCTTTAATATTAAAGACAGTGAAATTTCCCACCGCTTCAGCATCTCGATAGATCTTACGAACTTCTTCTAAGTTCTGCCATTCAGCATTTTTTACAACTGTATTCCAGATCTCAATTTGTTTCTGAGCATCGGGATATTGAGCAACATCAGCCCGAAGGTTGCGAATAGAAATAAGGTGCATGAATTAATTTTATGTTCATAAATAAAATGGTTAACCCGTATAGTACCCGTATAATATATGTATATTATTATCTTATGTTGAAACGATAGTGTCAATCGCAAGAAAGCTTAGAAATTTAGGCTCATACCAGCACAAATAGAGAACAATGAAGATTCGTCTCACTGTTCTCTATTTCAGATGTCTGTTACCGGACTGAATATTAACGCCCAATTGTGCTGATTAGGCGATCGCACCTACCATTTTTTTCTTAGCCAGTGAATCACCTGTTTCGTGGTCATACCAGTGAATACTCTCTGGTGGTATCGCCAGAGTAATTCGCTCATTACTCCAAGGTTGATCTAATGGCACTAAAACCCGCACAGTAGGTGAATTTCCTTGAGCATCCTCAACTCGCACACTAATTAAATAGTGCATTCCTAAATTTTCTACTAAAAATACTTTACCTGTAACAGTTTGTGTATCTTCTGCTTTGGCAATACGGACATTTTCGGGACGGATTCCTAACACTACATTCGGCGGAACAGCCTCCACAAATCCTGGTAATGCTATGCCAAAATCACCTAGCATGGCGTTACGCCCTTCACAGCGCAGAGTTAACAAATTCATCTGTGGACTGCCTACAAATCCAGCAACAAATTGAGTAGCTGGATGGCTATAAATGCGTTCCGGTGAATCTAATTGCTGGACGTATCCTTGATCTAACACAGCTACTTTGGTAGAAAGCGTCATAGCTTCTGTTTGATCGTGGGTAACGTATACTACAGGGACACCTTGAGCAGCGAATAATTCTTTAATATCTGCTCTAACTTTTTCACGTAGCAATGCGTCTAAGTTACTTAAAGGTTCATCTAATAAAAATACATGAGGACTACGCACTAAAGCACGACCAACAGCTACCCGTTGCCTTTGTCCTCCAGAAAGTTGACCAGGTTTGCGACTCATTAAACTTTCATCTAAACCTAAAACTCTCGCTGCTTCTGTTACTCGTCTTTTAATTTCTTCACTAGCAACTTTTTTAAGTTTTAATCCTGAACAAAGATTTTCATAAACAGTCATGTGGGGATAAAGGGCGTAGCTTTGAAATACCATTGCAATATTGCGATCGCCTGGTCGTTTATTAGTAACATCCTCATCCCCAATCCTGATTTGACCGCGTGTTACTTCTTCTAAACCTGCAATTAATCGCAATGTTGTAGATTTACCGCAGCCGGAAGGACCTAGTAAGGTCAGAAATTCATTGTTATCGACGGTTAAGCTGATATCTTTTACTGGGATTACTTTGGGAGAATATGTTTTATTTAAGTTGATAAGTTCTAGTCTTGCCATGATTTTTATTAGTAATTACAAGGTTGATCGTTTGGTGGCGAAAGTTTTTTTTAACGCAAAGTACGCAAAGTATTACGCAAAGGGCGCAAAGGGTTTTTTATGATTTATCCCCCGCCCATTATCCTTTGACTGCACCAGCCGTTAAGCCTTGGACTATTTTACGTTGGAAGAATAAGACCAGTAAAACTAAGGGTAAGGTTCCTAATACTGTTGCTGCTGCAATTGGTCCGTAGGGGATTTCAAAGACTGATGCGCCGCCTAATTGGGCAGCAGCAACCGGAATTGTTTTCATTTCTTCACGGGTAATAAATGTGAGGGCGAAGATAAACTCATTCCAGGCAAAGATAAAGGTGAGAATTCCCGTTGTTACTAAGGCGGGTACTGTCATCGGCAATAAGATTTGAGTGAACATTTGCCAGGTGTTATAGCCGTCAACTTTGGCAGCATCTTCTAAATCTTTGGGTAGTTGTTCAAAGAAGCTTCGTAACACTAAAATTGTTAAGGGTAAATTAATTGCAGTGTAGGGGATAATTAGAGCTAGATAGTTATTTGCTAACTTGAGAACTTGGATAATTTCTAGCAATCCCAAGAACAACAAAATACCAGGAAATAAAGTAATAATTAGGATGCCTGCCAGAATAGCTTTGTCACCCCAAGGGCGTAATCTTGCTAAGGCATAAGCAGCAGGCGCGCCTAAAGCTAAAGATACTGCGGTGGAAGTGATGGAGACAAAGGCACTATTGAGAATATAGCGCCAGAATGGGCGACGCACAAATAACTCAATGTAGTGATTGAGGGTAAATCGTGTAGGAAAATAAACAGTCGGTAGTGCCGAAATATCCTGATTTACCTTAAAAGAAGTTAGTACTTGCCACAAAACTGGCGCTATGCAGAAAACAACTACTAACACTACTACTATCGGTAGTAAAATCAATTTTATGGAGAAATTTATTTTTTTTTGTGGAGTAGGAGTTGATGCTATTGGTTCAGTAATTACAGTCATGGCGATTTGAAATTATTTAGGGACTTAATCAACTCATCAAATCAAAACAATTAAATAGTTTTGGTATTGTGGTGGCGACTTCTGTTTAGTAAAAAACTTGCGCTCGCCACAGCTAAAATCAACAACAAGAACGTCACTACTACTAACGCCGCGCCATAGCCAAAATCTAAGTAGCGCATCACGGTAGAGTAAATATATAGCGATACAACTTCCGTCGCACCACCAGGGCCACCACCAGTCATCACAGCAACTAAGTCGAAAATTCCAAACGCTTGAGCAAACCTAAATAATACGGAAATTAAAACTTGTGGCATCAATAAAGGCAGTGTAATTTGACGGAAACTTTGCCAAGGGCTTGCCCCATCAATTGCATGGGCTTCATATAAATCTGATGAAATTGATTGCAACCCAGCTAATAGCAAAATGCTAATAAATGGCGTAGTTTTCCACACATCAGCAAAAATTAGAGCCAACATTGCTAACGTCGGATCTCCTAACCAGTTAATCCCAGTTTTAATTAAACCCAAACGTAGCAAAAGATCATTCACTACCCCAAATTGGTCATTAAAAATCCATGCCCAAGCTAAACCAATCAAAGCAGTAGGTAATGCCCAAGGTAAGATGGCAGTTGTACGCACTAAACTGCGCCCTGGAAATGATTGATTTAAAACTAAAGCAATTCCCATACCCAGGAATAACTCGATAACTACGGATGCTGTAGTGAATATTGCTGATGTGGTAAAACTTTGCCAGAAACGACCATCACCAGCCATCCGTGCATAATTTTCTAAACCAGAAAAAACTGGTTGTAATTCTGTACCTAAGTTTTTAGTAAATAAACTTAACCAGAATGCTCGTCCAATTGGGTAGGCAAAGACAAACGCAAGTAGCAGTAATGCTGGAATTAGTAAAATCCAAGCTGTTCGCTGTTCTCTTGCTCTGATTGTATCCGTGTGCGTCATAGGATTTGAGATGGCGGATAATAAGAGTGAAGATTTTAAAGAACGCAGATAAACCGCAGATTAACGCAGATTAACGCAGATATTTTGTGACAGTAACAAAAGTTTGGCTAATAAAACTTAGGTATTGAGTACAAAATTATTGCATTCCGAGTCTCAAATCTTTGTAATTACTTAATGTGCGTAAGTTTTAGCTAACTGATTTTATGCTTTACCTGCATTCAGCAGTCGCCGTGTTTCATCAGCAGCAGCTTTCATTGCTCTTTCTGGAGTCATCCGATTAGTTAGTGCGGCGCTGAGATAGCGTTGTAAAATATCAGATGCTTGGGAATATTGAGCAATTGGCGGACGCAAAACAGCACTATCCACTACCTCTAAAAGTTTGGGATAGTGAGGGTATTTAGCAACAATTTCTGGATCTGTAAACAAGTCCCTACGACTAGGAACATAACCCGCACTTAAAATAAATTGCTTTTGCGCTTCTTTACTTGTGAAATATTGAATTGCTTTCCAAGCTTCTTCTGGATGTTTAGATGATTTAGCAATTCCTAAACCCCAACCACCTAAGCAAGCACCGGATTGTTCTCCTGGGGCGTGTACCATTGTGGTGATACCTATTTTGCCTCTAATTGCTGAATCAGGTTGATTAGCTAAAGGCCAAACATAAGGCCAACTTCTCAAGAATGCAGATTTACCACTTTGAAAGAAACGGCGAGTTTCTTCTTCTTGGTAGGTAGTGACACCAGGAGGAGAAACGCCTTCTTTGATGGTATTTTTGAGAAATGCGATCGCATTTAATGTCTCTGGTCTATCTAATCCCACTTCTAAGTTCTGCGGATTTACCCAAAATCCACCATAACCTTGCAAAACTTCGATAAACATTGCCACCAGACCCTCATATTGGCGACCCTGCCAAACATAGCCCCAATTAACTTTGTTATCCTTCTGCAAAGCTTGGGAAATTTCCATTAACTGCTGAAACGTTTCTGGTGGCTTATAATTTGCTGCATCTAGTAAATCTTTCCGGTAATAAAGCATTGCAGCATCAGAACGAATTGGCATCCGGTACAACTTACCTTCGTAAGTTCCTCCTTCCACATCTTTAGGCGAAAATGCTGCCAACTCTTTTGGAGTAACTTTGTTAGTTAAATCTAGCAACCACCCAGCCGCAGCAAATTTCGGTGTCCAGATGACATCCATATTTACTAGGTCATAAGGAGAATCACCCAGTAAAAAAGAGGAACTATAAAGGTCTTCTAGTAAATTCGTTGCATTCGGACCTTCAACAATATTAATCCGAATACCAGGATTTTTTTCTTGAAAATCTTTCACCAGTCCCTGTTGCCAAGGTTGAGCATCAGGCGCGGTCATTAATAGATTAAGCGTTACTGGCTGCTGGGTTAGGGCTGGCAGGATGAATACTAACCCTAAGAACACTAACACTAATACACCCAGGCGGTGTACTAATGTCAGTTTCCGCAATAATTTTTTGGCTTTATTAACCAGCTTAGAAAATAACATGGATCATGCAGGTATTAGGAATAAAAAACAAATTCAACACAATAACGTATCATTAACTAAATTCAACACATGACGAACTAGGGGTTACACCCCAAGCCGTTGATCAACACCAAAAATAAAAATCTATTTCAATCCTGAAAGTTAGCTGCTATTTAGGAATTATCTATCAGCAGCAATTCAGGCTTTAAAGCGCCAAAATTTAGCTTTCAAAATTTAAGCTTATTCTTTAATTTTTGAAACTTGCCACTTCCTAAAGATATAAACAGCTTTTATTAAAATGTTCTTTGTTTCTGAATAATTATTAATCATAAAAATAAGACAATAAACAAGTTATTTATTATTTTTTATTAATTTGTTACAAAAAACAATAAACCGAGGGCGATTAGCGGTGAATCTGCTACCTATGGTTTAAATGGTGGTAGAGGAGTATCCTCGTTTCCAGGTTCAACCTGGGAACAAGTTCATCAAGGCTCTGCCTTTTTCAAACAATATGCTATACTTAAAATAAGTGAATAATAAATTAATTATGGTTAGACAACTAAAACGCTGGGAATCTCCCCGCAAAGAGGGAAGAAACGACAAAGGAAAAGGCGGTTCCGCACGACAACGACAACTTAAAAAACAAGCTCAGATGTTGCGGAAAAAGCTCAAAGGAGAGAATAACGCAGAAAATAATAAAGATGCAAAGAGAGGGAAGGTTAACTTCCCTCTCTTTTTTTTACTAGAGGCATCATAATTAAAACATTGTGACAGAAAAGGTGAATCAAGATGTATAAGCACCTTCACACTTTGGAAAAACACCCAGAGTACTTAATATGCTTCACTATCAGCCCAGATGGAAAAGCTCTTATAAGTAGTTGTTATGATATCATCAAAGTCTGGGATTTAGAGGAAGGAACTTTAATTTGTTCTCATGAGTTGAATAAGGGCAGAACTCCTTTACATTTTTCCTTAGTGGTCAATTCAGATTGGACAACATTTATTACGAACTTTGATTCTCAGATTAGAATCTATGATTTGTTAGAAGGTTCACTAATTTCCAATTTCTCTACTGGGACAAGCGGCTCCCTTGCCATCCATCCAGATGGAAAAACAATAATTGTGGGTCATTATAAAATGAGTAGGGGAGAATCATTTGCTCCAATTGAACTATTTGATTTACAAAGCAAAAAACTTGTTCAGACATTACAGGGACATGAACATACTGTTTCATCAGTTATCATTAGCCCAGATGGTAAAAGATTAGTTAGTCAAAGTTATCACCTTTCCGTTAAGGTTTGGGATTTGTTAACAGGGAAAGAGTTATGCAGTTTTTATAAACCTCCCCGCCGTTGGATTGATACAGTTGCGTTCGTCAATCTAACAGAATTAATTGTTAGCGGTTGTAGGTTCAGTGGCAATGAAAATAGAGGTAATGATTGGAAGGATTTACATACAGAAGTATGGAATATTCTGACAGATGAGGTTATTTATACTTTTCCGAAAAGTCCTCGTAGAGATTCTCCCCATCCACCAGGGGAGCCTCGTAGTGTTATGATGCCAGATGGCAAAATTCTTGTCACTGGAAGTGATAGAGATATTGTCGTATGGGACTTGCAACAAGGTAAAAAGCTTTGCACCCTTCAAGGACATAACAGTAAAGTTGAAAACCTCGCTATTGCACCCAATGGACAAACGATCGCTAGTTACGCAGAAGATGGTATCTGCATCTGGAAGCGGCAATAATTAGCTAGAAAGGTTTAGGATACAACATCAAGTAAACATTGGTAGCCGTCGTCTTTGAATGATTCAAGATAAAAATAAAGACAAAGCGTGTTAGTTGATTTAATTTGCCTTAAACAAGCTCGGATCTACATGAAAAAAATCTGCAATTTTTTGAGATTGTTCAACAGTAATCTTTTCTTGACCTTGCAAAATATCATCAACCGCACTTTTTGAGCCTAAACAAGCTTGTAAATCAGTTATCCTTTTACCGGATTCTTCTAAAAGAAACAAAATCATAGATTGAGGATTACCCTGCTGATTAATTTGATAATACTCTTGTTCAAATTTTTCAATCAAAGTAATTAAAAGATAATATAATTCATTTTCTTCAGGAGTGCGGTTACGGTGCATCAACTCCTCTACAATTGCCAACGCTTCTTGATTTTCAGCTTCCGTTCTGATCAGTTTTGGCAAATACGTTGTTAAAAGTTCTTGATATTTTTCAGAATTAAAAATAAGGGTCATTTTTCCATTTGTCCTCATCATATTCAGCATGAGTCAGGACGTATTTAATATAAATTAATTGCCCTTCATAATCTATACTAACAATCAACCGATATTTATTACCTTTAATATTAAAAACCGTAAAATTTCCTACTGCTTCAGCTTTAGGAAAAACTGCCTGTACTTCGACCAAGTTTGACCAATTAGCTTTACTAGCTATTTTATACCAGTTGTTCAGAGCTTCTTGACAGTCGCCATGCTTTTGTGAATAATCTCTTAAGAGTTTATAACTAATAACGTGCATTGGCAATTTTAGACGATAGACCTCCTAGCCCTAGTCAATAAAATCTTGGGTGACATCTGCGTTATCTGGACTGAAGGCGATCGCATCAATTGTGCCAGAATGAGCTTGAAGTGTCCGCACAACTTGAACATTCTTCCAAGGATTATCTGTGGGGGCGCTTGGAGAAGTTTCAAATGGTGCAGCAGGGTTAACCTCAGAGGGGAATGGGTTTTGATATGGTGGTAACGGTTGAGCAACTAATGGTTGAATCAACTCGCCTTGAGTGATATCTAAAACTAAGCTACTGACACTAACCGCAAAAGCTATCGAAAACGTCAAACACTGCGAAGAGCAAGTGTAAGGGGCGGTAGGTTTCATACATTAAATTTGAATATTTGGGCAGATGGTTTGGGTAATTAGATGATCTGGCGGTTGTTCTTCCCAACCAGAAAGTAATCCTTGCAAATCTGCCTGGAGAATTTCTAAAGATTCAATTTGAAGAGCGATCGCTTCTAACTTAGCTTCTAAATGCTCTTTTACTGCACCACAAGGCAATTGACCTGAATCGTGGACATTTAAAATTTCCTGAATTTCATTCAAACTAAGTCCTAAAGATTGAGCGCGTTTAATGAATGCCAATCTATTTAGGACTTGGCTACTAAATAAACGGTATCCTGATTCGGAACGTTGAACGGTGGATTTTAACAAACCAATATCTTCGTAGTAGCGAATAGTTTTCACAGGTATACCACTACGAATGGCAACTTCACCAATTTTCAGCAATGTAACAGAAACAGGAACCATTTTGATTGGCTGCGCTAGTTGAATTAAATTTAGCGAGGTGGTTGGCGCTTATTCTCACTTAATACTGGTAAAGCAGGACTAGAAGAGGTAGAAGTGAGAAAATATTTGGGTTGTTTTTCGGGTGCTTCTATTTCGTACTGCTGAGTATGCCACCAACGCAGTGCGATCGCAACTCCTACAGTAGCTATACCAAAGCTTAACAAAGACCAACTTTGATCAACTCCGCCAATTACCGCATCTACAGAACCAGCAATTAAGATAAAGCTGGAAATAGGTTCCTTACGGTAAGTGGATCTTAAAAACCGAGTCCATAAAACATTCATTGCAGTTACCACTATTACATTAATTTTATGATTACTTTGTGACCTTTAGTGGTATAATTACCATTTTTTCATCACAAATCTTTTACATAGCTACAATTAGCACTCCCCCTCACTTAGATGATGGGAGTGCGTCAGTTGTTTCACGTTATTCTGCCTTGTACTAACCAAATTTGCTACTGCAAACCTAGCCAAGATAGCACCCCTTTACCTGTAATGTATTCAATCACTAGGGTAATAGTAAAGCCAATCATTGCAGCCCGACCATTTAAGCGTTCTGCATAATCGTTAAAGCCAAATTTGGGTTCTTCTAATTTAGGAAGTGTCGTTGGTTGGGGTGTGGTCATCTAGTCTGGGATTTTAGTGACGAAGTGTTACTATCTAGATCTATTTTGTCTTATTTTATGCCTCTTAACCAGAGGTCAACGGCAAAATAGACCTTCAGCAGATAATTTTCATAACGAAAATAGGCGATCCCAGCCTTTATTGATTAAGCTAGATACAGGACGAATGGGTAATCGAGAGGTATCCAGATGGAAATTGGCGTTCCCAAGGAAACTAAAGATCAAGAGTTTCGGGTGGGGTTAAGTCCTAGTAGCGTGAGGGTTTTAAGTGAAAGAAGTCATTCCGTGTTTGTAGAAACAAATGCTGGTAATGGCTCTGGTTTCACAGATCAAGATTATATCCAGGCAGGCGCTAAGATTGTTGAAAGTGCTGCTGATGCTTGGAATCAAGAGTTGGTAGTGAAAGTAAAAGAACCACAGACTCCAGAATTCAAGTTTATGGAGAAAGGTCAGTTGTTATTTACTTACCTGCACTTAGCCGCAGCTAGAAGTTTAACAGAGCATTTAATAGATTGTGGCATAACTGCGATCGCCTACGAAACAGTTGAGTTACCAGATGGCAAATTGCCTCTTTTAACTCCCATGAGTATTATTGCTGGGCGTTTGGCTGTGCAATTTGGAGCAAGATTTCTCGAACGTCAACAAGGAGGACGAGGCGTACTTTTAGGAGGAGTTCCAGGCGTTAGACCTGGAAACGTGGTAATTTTAGGCGGCGGCGTAGTTGGTACTGAAGCTGCAAGGATGGCAATTGGTATCGGTGCGAGAGTTCAAATTTTAGATGTCAACGTAGAAAGATTAGCGTATTTAGAAACACTATTTGGCTCTAGAGTAGAACTGCTTTACAGTAACTCATTACAAATCGAAGCACTTGTACCAGATGCAGATTTACTAATTGGTGCAGTATTAGTTTTAGGTCGCCGTGCGCCTATCCTTGTTTCCCGTAGTTTAGTGCAAAAAATGCGTCCTGGTTCAGTAATTGTGGATGTCGCAGTAGATCAAGGTGGATGTATAGAGACATTACGAGCGACATCTCACACTCATCCTATATATATAGAGGAAGGAGTTGTACATTATGGTGTACCAAATATGCCAGGAGCAGTACCTTGGACAGCGACACAAGCTTTAAATAATAGTACTTTACCGTATGTATTAAAGTTAGCTCATCATGGAATCAAAGCTCTAGAAGTTGATCCAGCTTTAGCTAAAGGTGTGAATGTACAGCATCATCGTATAGTTCATCCGGCGGTGCAAGAAGTGTTTCCTGATTTAGCTAATTAGCAAAAAAAGGTTTAGGAGGCAGGGATAGGCATAGGAAAATTCCTAACAACCCCATCTCTGCTCAATATTTCAAGACTTAGTGACCAAGATGGTCACACTACAGATAGGGTAAATTAACTTTTGATGACGACATAAGTAGTGCGGGCATCTTGCCCGCGTGTAGTTTCCCGTAAATCCTATATTTATTACCTTTCATTAGAGAAGGAGTGACAAAGAATGGTAACAATATTAGTAATATGGCTAATTAATTACTGATAAAAATAGCTATACAGTTCTGATTCAGGAATGTACTTAGTGGCTTGTCTGTAAATTGCTCTACAAGTTCCAGTATCTAACTCTCGATGGTTAGGTACTGTAAGTGTTTCTTCACCTGTAACTCCTAAACGCTTCAGCTTAATATGGCTACCTTTTTGAGAGTGTATCTGGAAACCGAAGCTTGACAAAATTTGGATGACTTCCGCTCCTGATAACCTTTTTAGTCTAGGCATATTCTGGCTGTAATTCCAAAGTTACTATTAGTGAAGGATTTTTAACTAAGCCAAATTTAGCAGAATCTTCTCCTTCTAAATGTAAAGCTACTGCTTCGCGCAAATTATCTACAACTTCATCTAACGTATTGCCTTGAGTGACTACGGATACTTCTAAACATTCTGCAACATAACCTCGTTGTTCACCTAGATAAATAAACGCTTTAATACTGTTTTTCAACTCCATAATTACTCCTGTTTTATAGATAATCCACAAACAGCCTTGTCCCAGACTTTGTTCTACGATGTATTGACCAGTCCGCAGTTTTTTTTAGTCGTCTAAAACCTTGTATACAATTTTATGATCTGCTTTTGTTTATTGTGGCATAAGGTTGTGTATGATGTGTTATTTATAACCCCTCTCTGTTAACAAAAATGGGAATTTTGCTTTATATTTATATCTAGCTAATTTATACTGCTACCAAAATAGAGAACTTAAATGTCTAAAATTACTATTAAGCAACTATTTACTTACTACATCAAAGGGCTTACCCCTCATGCTTGCGAATCCGTGTTTCTCAAAGAAGGGCATGGTATTCCAGGCGATCGCGCTTTTGCTTTAATGTATGATGATAATCTTACAGATATTGGCGAAGCGGTTGTTCCTTGGATGAAAAAGAGTCACTTTGCTGTACAAAATGATTGGGCAGGTTTAGCAGGATTATCGTGCAATTACGATGTTGAAACTGCTCTTTTGACAGTCAAACGTCATGGGGTAAAACTTTTAGTTAGTCCCACTAATACTGAGGCTGGACGTAATAATATTAGTAAATTTTTTACAGGTTATTTAGCAGGATTAACATCTAGCGAATTAGCGAGGCATCCAGATCATGCGCCGTTACGTTTTGTCGGAGATAGTAACGGCAATACTCGTTATCCAGACAGAGAACCTGTGCATATTTCCTTACTAAGTCAAGGTACATTAAACGCGCTCAGTAATTTAGTAGAACAACAAGTTGATGTGAGAAGATTTAGACCCAACGTTGTTATAGAAGGGGTAGAACCTTGGGAAGAATTTAATTGGGTAGGGCAAGAATTTATGCTTGGTACAGCTAAAATTAAAATAACTGCTCCGATTAACCGTTGCTTAAATATTAATGTACATCCAGAAAAAGGGGAATTAGATTTACCACTTTTAGCGAAATTAAAACAGCACCTTGGTCACGTGCAAACAGGTGTTTTAGCTACTGTAGTAAGCAGTGGTTCCGCTAAAGTCGGCGATAAGTTAATTAATCTTTAAAATATATGTTATATATGTTAAAAATTATTTCAATAAGTTTTAATTTCAAAAAGATACAGTCAAGGGCAAAAGCAATAAAATCAATCACTAATTAGCAAACTTATAGGGTGTTATAAAAGTCAATAATAACATGAATAAAATTATTTTTCTAGTTGAAAATGATTCAGATGGGGGCTATACTGATATCAGCCGCTAAACTTACCCCGACTAAACCTGCTCCACCGATTAATATATACATATATCTGCTCGTCTTTATTGTTTTATTTGCCGATTTTTAATCACTCTACCAGGACTAATAAAAGAAATTCCCTGAGTATTTGCAGCACTAATCATAACTGCTTCAACTATAGGGTTAGAAACTTTTTTCTCAGCTACCCACTCAACAATGAAACTTGCCCCTAAACCTCCACTTTTATCAGTTCTTTCTACAACAAAATCAGTAGATGCTAAAGAAGTAAGTGTTATAGGCTTTTCTAAATAGCTTTTAACAAGTTTACCGTTAGTATCGTAGTAAAGTACTGAAGTAACAATGATGGAATTATTTAGATCCGTATTGCGGATACTGAGTGTAGCTGACAAATCTATAGCTTGTTGTTGATTTTCAAAGTAGATATGAGAATAAGCTGGTACATAGATAGTTTGACCTATAACTATTTTGTTTTCATCTACGTTTGCTATTTTAAGCTGTAATTGATTTACTGGGTTAGTTTGGCGTACTTGGTGAGCATCTTGTACTGTACAACCTGCGATCAAAACATATACAATCACTAAATACAAATAAAAAAATAAATTTATATAAAATCTATAATTAAGTAAATTGCCAAGTTGGATAGTACGCATATCGCATTATTTTTTGATAGTAGACCAATGAGCAAAAGTCAACTTTCGCCCCCCCAGCCCCCCAATTCTGGGGGGAGAATACACATTCAAAGTCCCCCAGAATTGGGGGATTTAGGGGGCATTGCAGGATTTATGCAAGAGGTTTAGTGTTGTGACCAAAATGCTCACATTCATAGAATAAATTAACTTCTGGGAATTTTATCTGCGTAATCTGCGTTTATACTTCGCTACGCTCAGTACAAGTCTGCTCCCATCTGCGATTAAAGCAGCGATCGCACTAATAGTAAAGGCGGACTTTTCAGCCCACCCTATAAAATTGATATTTAACCTATTCATTCAAGTCTTATACATACAAATCGCATTCTTTATAGGTTATTGCATCATCGGAATAGCACTAATCAAAGTTTGGAGATGTTGAGTAAAAAATGCTGTAACTTGATGTGTGGCTGGCAAACTATCTACTACTATCGCCGTACACAACATCATCATATAAAGGATGGAAAATTTAAACAGCGATCGCGCTACTTGTTTATCAGTGGGTGCTTGTAACAACTGCCATGCTTTCTTAATAAAAACTACCCCTAAGACAGTAGCAATTATCCCATAAAGTAGCCCTGTTGCTCCTAAAGGATAAACCAGCAACAAGGTTAGTGGAACCATAATTAATGTATAGATCCAAATTTGCTTTGTAGTTGCAACTTCTCCTTCAACAACAGGCAACATGGGAATGCCTACTTTAGCATAATCATCTCGAATCATTAACGCTAATGACCAGAAATGTGGAGGAGTCCAGATAAACACAATCAGAAATAATAACCAAGGTTCCCAACTTAAATCACCTCTAACCGCAGCCCAACCTACTAACGCCGGAATTGCCCCTGCTGCACCACCAATCACAATATTTTGAGTAGTATGCCGTTTGAGTAAGTGCGTATAAATTGCCATGTAGAAAACAATTCCAGACATGGCTAATAAAGCACTTAACAAATTAGCAAAAACTGTCAGGATGGTGAAAGAAAGACTACCCAGTGCGATCGCAAACAGCAAAGCATCACGAGGTTGTACTCTACCTGAAGGAATAGGACGCTTACGAGTACGCTCCATTGCATAATCAATATCACGGTCATAAATGCAATTCAGCGTTTGGGCAGATGCGGCAGCTAGAGTACCACCAGTTAGCGTCACCAAAAGTAAAATAGGATCGACTTGTCCATCTGAAGCCATCCACATTCCGGCTGCGGTTGTAATTAGCAGTAATGGGATAATCCGAGGCTTTGTTAATTGGTAATAGCTTTCAATTACTTCTAAAAAGTTTTGATGTTGGCGAGAGATACTCGTCCCAGTCATTATTTGTACCTTATCCTTTATTTAAAACAACACGCAGCTAGGTAATTGCACTTAATTTAGTCATGGTTCAACTGCGGTTTTATCTGTCTAACTAAAGAGTTTAGGAACCTCTGACAAATTAGTTTTAGATTCATCGACAGAGTTATAAGCCTGATAATTATAGCCTTGAGCGCGATCGCGAAATGCCAAAACAGTAAACATCACCAGTGAACCCAGTAATGTCGCACCAACGGCTTGATGAGATACTGTCAAGGGTTCTACTTGAAGGTGTAAGCGGAAAGTAGCGATCCCTAAAACTATTTGCAGTACCAACAACCCACCAGCAATGTTAGCTAGTTTTCTTAGTAACGGATGTAACGCAGGTGTCCGCCATGCCATGATCACAACTGCCAAAGTTCCAATACTTGCAGGAACAACCCCAGCAATATGACTATTCATCACCGCGCATAACTGCGATGCGCCAAAACATTGATGTACTGCCCAACTAGATCCTACCAATGCACCTAGTAAACTTTGGATATAAACCAAAATAGCCGCAGTTAAACTTACCCAACCTAACTTTCCGGTTGCGCCCGTACCTTGGTAAGGCATCAAGGCTACACCAATTACTAGCAAGGTGATAAAAAATAACAGCGCGGTTCCTAAATGAGCGGTAACAATATCAAAGCGTAGCAGTTGTGTAACTGTCAGTCCCCCTAAGACTCCTTGGAAGACGATCAAAAACAGCGCAAAAGTTGATGCCCAAGGTAGCCAAGCAGGTAACGATCGCCTATACCACCAGGATAAACCAGCCAGTGCGATCGCACTTAAGCCAATCAATGCCGCATCCAACCTGTGAAACCACTCTAAAAATACCTGCAAATTCATTTGTTGGCTAGGTACTAACTGCCCGTAACATAAAGGCCAGTCAGGGCAAGCTAAACCAGCATTCATCACGCGAGTTGCACTACCCACAGCCATTAATATCAAAGTGGCGATCGCAATTTTCCATACCAAACGGCGGATGCGATCTCTTGGTTGAGATTCGCTACTTGTTGCAGCTTGCTGTGGTAACACCGAATTAGCCATATTGCCAACCTAATAAATCTTAAATCTTACTTAAATTAACCCGTTGATGAGTACCTGCTCATTTCCACACTAGCACTCTAGTCTGGAAGCTATAGTTATATCCTTTACCAATTTAAGTAGGTTAGCCTGGTTCAAGGTGATCCAAAGAAAATTCTAAATAGTTGCCAAAATACAACCTAGTGTTGGTTAACTATTTTAACGTAGAAGTAGGTAGTTAGCCCTTACTCTACCAGCCACCCGAACTCAGCTTGATCTTGAAAAACATCAGTGATTATAGCCATAATGCTTCATAGGCAAGATCTCATCGCTGAAAGCCCAAAGCTAACTGCCCTAACGCTCAAACCGTCTTCATAGGCAAAATTTTTCCAGGTATCAATCTTGGTTATTTTTAAAACAGTTTTGTAGGAAATTCTCAGAAATCGTGAAAATACCAAGTCCTATATCTACCCTTATTGTCGGCGTTTTGCTGACGCTGATCAGCCTCTGGTATGGTCAAAATCACGGTCTACTGCCAATAGCGGCATCTAACGAAGCTGCTCAAGTAGACGGCTTGTTTAACACAATGATGACTATTTCCACAGGGATATTCCTCATTGTTCAAGGAGTAATCATTATCTCCGCGATTAGATTTCGGAAGAAAAAAGATGATAATACCGACGGCCCCCCCATTCATGGCAATGTTCCCCTAGAAATTCTTTGGACTGCCATTCCTGCTGTAATCGTTGCATGGCTTTCGATTTATAGTTTTGAAGTCTACAACTCAATGGGTGGTTTTGACCCAATGGCAGGTGGTGATCCCCATGCCATGCACACAGCCAGTAAAATGCGGGGAGCAGCTATAGCAGGAACACTTCCTGGTTCTACAGAAGAAAATGAACACACTTCGCAACTGATAGCCGTCGGTGTCGGTGCTTCACCAGAAAATATCGGCAGAACAGCAGATGTAGTTGTTAATGTTAACGGTCTCCAGTTTGCCTGGATTTTTAACTACCCTGACACTTCTATAACTTCCGGTGAGTTGCATATTCCCGCAGGTAAGGAAGTGCAACTGAATATTTCTGCTGCTGATGTCATACACGCCGTGTGGCTTCCAGAACTACGGCTAAAACAAGACGCAATTCCAGGTCGCACCACTGAATTACGCTTCACGGCTCAAAGAGTAGGCGAGTATCCTCTCAGGTGCGCTGAATTGTGCGGAGCCTATCATGGAGCAATGAACACTAAGCTGATTGTCCACACACCAGAAGATTACCAAACCTGGGTGCAAAGTCAGCAGGAAGTAGCAAACAACCCAGACTTAAATCAAGCTGTGGCGGTTAATCCTGCTACCTTGTCTGAAGGTGAGTACTTGAATCCCTATGCTAATGAAATGGGGATCACATCAGAAACACTACAACAAGTCCACGCTACTCATCATCACTAATAACCCTTACCTGTCCTCTACATTTTTTAGTGCTTCTGAGTTCTTAATTCTGACTCCTGAATTCTTTTGTTATGACACAAGCACAACTACAAGAAACTGCCAATATACCTGCCCACAGTACAGAACCAGGGCAGAGAAATTGGCGAGACTACTTTACTTTTAATACTGACCATAAGGTAATTGGAATCCAATACCTAGTCACAGGATTTTTCTTCTATTTGATTGGGGGATCACTTGCTACAGCCATTCGTACAGAATTGGCAACCCCTGATCCTGACTTAGTTACACCAGATGTGTACAACAGCTTATTTACCCTTCACGGAACGATCATGATCTTCCTGTGGATCATTCCGGCGGGAACGGGAGGTTTTGCTAACTTCCTGTTGCCATTGATGATTGGCGCAAGGGATATGGCGTTCCCTCGCTTAAATGCTGTTGCTTTTTGGATTGTTCCCCCTGCGGGTTTGTTATTAGTTTTTAGTTTCTTTATTGGCTCCGCGCAATCCGGCTGGACTTCCTACCCTCCTTTAAGTTTGATGGGGAACAAAGGGGGAGAGGCAATTTGGATATTGAGCCTGCTATTGCTCGGTACTGCTTCGATTTTGGGTGCGCTAAATTTCTTCGTCACCCTATTAAAAATGCGTGCGCCAGGGATGGGGTTGAATCAAATGCCCTTGTTCTGCTGGGCAATGTTGGCAACTTCGGGGCTGGTAATACTTACCACACCTGTTTTGGCAGGAGCCTTGATTTTATTAGCATTTGATTTATTAGCCGGAACAGCATTTTTTAACCCGACAGGTGGTGGCGATCCAGTTGTATACCAGCATATGTTCTGGTTTTACTCTCACCCTGCTGTGTACATTATGATTTTGCCTTTTTTTGGGGCAATCTCAGAAATTATCCCTGTACATTCTCGTAAGCCAATTTTTGGTTACAGAGCGATCGCATATTCCAGTTTGGCAATCAGCTTTTTAGGCATGATTGTCTGGGCGCACCATATGTTTACCAGTGGAACCCCAGCTTGGTTAC
>JBARVL010000147.1:0-34552 GCA_049646245.1 Crinalium sp.
GGCAATGGTCATATTTGCGATCGCCATTCCTGCCGTTCCCAACGATGCTGTATAAGGAATTTCTGGAAAAGCTGCCCCTATCCAGTAAATTAACATCGTGAGAAAAAGCACAGCAAACGAAATATTATCTAAATTGTTCTGGAGTGCAACCAGATCCATAAAGTGTTCTCCCCTGGGGTTTTGGAACAATCCACATAAATAAGCCAATATTATCGTATCGGTTCTTGCTGCATCGGGTGTTTTAGCTGTTACATCTCAACTTTCTATTTAACCGCTCTAAAAAACCAGCTTTTTGACACAATGCTTCCAACTTCTCCTACCTAAGTTTGATCAAAAAATCTTAATCAGGGGATGAGGGAAGTGAGGGAGTATCTTATTTAGACTGCCCTATTTCTTGAAATATACTTACAGCAGATTTAACGAAACTTCTTCATTCTTACTCCCCCTGCCCCCCTGCCCCTCTGCCCCTCTGCCCCTCTGCCTCCTCCTAGTGGCACGTTATTAAGGTTTTGGAGCAGGCGATTCTGGTATCGGAGATTTACTAGCATCTTTAGAAAGATTAGGAGAAGCAGCAACTTTTTTCATCTGCACAAAAATATTGAATAAGCTACTACGTTCATCGTTGATACCTGCGGTAACTCCAATTGTTCGCATAGCATTAATCAGGGTTTTTTGTGTTGCTGGTAGTTGCGGCAATGCCAAATTGCCCGCGTTGATAGTACGGTCAACATCAATAAAAAATTGACCATTCTGGCGATCCAGCTTAGTTTTCAGGGCTTGTTTGAACAAATCTTGCTCGGCAAGGGTAGCTTTTGGTTGAGGCACGATCAGGTTAGGGATGGCAGCGCCCAGGGTCAGGAAAGCTACATTGCCATTTAACCAACCGTGAGTGGCTGTTAAACCACCTAGTTGAGATGTCCAGTTTACGACTGGTTGACCACCTAGTAGGGTTTTTTGTATCTGAAATTGATATTGTTTAGCCAAAAGCTTATCTAGTTGCTGAAAAGTTTTTTCAGCACGGGTGCGATCGCTTGCTTCCACCATAAACACAACACCAGCACCTAGATCGGATGGCGATCCTTTCGGTGTAGGGATGAGCGAAAGAGAAAATTCCCCTTTCATCCAAGACATCAAGTCCCGATCTAAGTCTAAATTAGTTGTGGATTTGATCGTGGCACGTAAATTCTCTGGTTTTATTGGTGCGATGGGATTAGAATCAGCACCCTGGCGGTAATCCTGCCACAACTGTTGTAAATTTCCTCCAGACATCATCAGTAGTGTCGACTCAGGTAAACGCTGGGGCATTTCTTTAGCGTTGTTTTCGACTACAAGTAGCTTTTTGCTATTTGGCTGGGCCCAGGAAATTCCCTGAAAGTTAATTCCTTCTGGCTCTAGGGTTACAGTCGTAGCAATGCCTTGTTTTTCTTGCGCCTGTGCCAAATTTTCAGGAGATAAAGATCGTGCTGAACTGGCTGCTACTTTAGCTGTTGCTACTGGTACGTTTAAATATAACTGTGCGAAAGCTTGATCGGCTTGAATTTGACCTAGCGCCTCTTTATACCCAGGTGTAGTAGCGAGTGCGGGTTGACCTTGATAAGTGTCAATTACACGCTCAGTTATTTTTGGTGCTGTAGTCACAACTAAGGAACGTCCCAGCACTGTCGTTGATACATACTGGGAAGCAGAGTCTTGTATTTCTTTAATCTGGATTCCTTTGTAAGTTCGTTCTACAAATTGCTTGGCTTTAGCTGACCTTGGCTTATCCAATAGCTGCCGTGCTTTCAGGGGATCTTCAATTGGCAACACCATCACTATCGACTGTTGACTTAAAGGTGTAGTAGCTGATGCTCCAGATGCCAAATAACCAATCATTACTTGCTTGCCCAGCCAAGGTTTGATGTCTTGCTGGTAGTTATAGCCGTTGGCTGTGAGGAATTTGTCGCGCCAAGTTGCTAGTTGTTTGTTAAAAATAGCTTGGGTTTGGGGAGTTCCATATTGCTGTAGTTGCTGCCATTTGTCTTGATCGGTGGCGATCGCTACAGCAGCTAGGGTGTCTTGGGGAATCAACTCAGCACCAATGGGAACGTTACCCAACTGATCTTTGCGTTGTACTATTAACCAGTAAGCAACTGCTCCCCCACCAATTAGCAAAACAACAGCAGCTATCAGCCACAAGGAAGGTTTAGTTTTTTTCAGCATGGACTTAGACCAGCTAGGCAGTGCAATTGACAATTTAGCAGTGGATAGATCATCGAGCAAGGGAAATAGTATAGCAGTTGACAGTTGACAGTTGACAGTTAGCAGTTAGCAGTTAGCAGTTAGCAGTTAGCAGTTAGCATTTTTAAATGTATTGATACAGGGTATTTCTTTGTTGAGCAGGACGACCCAAGGATGCGATCGCCTGTTGTAATGTTTCTACTTCCATACAGGTTCCACCTTTAGCTCCAGCCATTGTGGTAATATGCTCCTCCATTAAAGTTCCACCAATATCGTTACAACCCCATTTCAAAGCTTCGGTAGCACCCGCTAAACCAAGTTTTACCCAGCTTGGTTGATGATTAGGAATATAATTTCCTAAAAATATCCGAGCAACTGCGGTTAGTAGTAAGGCATCTTCTAAAATTGGTTGATCTCTTCCTACGCGACGGCGTAATGGTTTAGGAGCTTCTTGACCAACGAAGGGTAGAATAATAAATTCTGTAATATAAGCAGGCTCGCTTTTGTCAAGTGAGGTTTGTTGGAGCGATCGCAATAATTCTAAATGCTTAACCTGCTGCTCGGAGGTCTCAATATGACCAGATAACATGGTGCTAGTAGTCGGTACGCCTAGTTTATGTGCTGTTTGCACAATTTCTAACCACGTTGCAGAATTAATTTTTTCTGGGCATAATATCTGCCTCACTTTATCATCTAAAACTTCCGCAGCAGTTCCAGGCATAGAATCAACACCAGCATCTCGTAAAGCTGAAATCACTTCTGCATAGCTGATGCCATCAACTCTGGCAATAAATTCTACTTCTTGGGGTGAAAAAGCGTGTAGGTGAATCTCAGGGAATTGATCTTTAATTGTCTTGATTAATTGAATGTAATAAGGTAACGAAGCATTATCCAGTTTAGCTTGAAGGTTTAGCCCCCCCTGCATACAAATTTCAGTAGCACTGCGTTTTACTGCATCAAAGGCTTTCTCAAGAATTTGAGAGTTATCCAGCCAAAATGCGCCGTCTTCACCTTCATCTCTACGAAAAGCGCAAAAACTACAGTGTTGCTCACAAATATTAGTAAAATTAATATTACGATTGATTACATAAGTAACTGTATCGCCTACTTGCGTTTGTCGTAGTTGGTCAGCAGTTTCTTGGATAGAGGCGATCGCTCTTGGATCAGTTTGCTTTAATAGTAACACTGCTTCTTGGGAGGATAATTCCTTCCCAGCTAGAGCTTTTTCTAAAACCGCATCAAGAACTAATGAATTTGATAATAGCATTTTAATCTAAAAATGAAATATTTAATTATTATAGGCAAATTCATTAAAATATTCATTAACAATTATCTAAACTTTCATTTTAATAACTTAATTGATGGTATAGCCAGTAAAATTTAAAATGTACTTCTGGAACTTTTAGCAGAACTTAAAGTTCATGCTGAGTGAGTAAATGACGTTAATAAAAAATGCCGAATGAAAGTAAAAATATCTATCACAGATGATAATCAAAAATTAAATCAATTACAAATTCAGTTATTGTTGCTATTACTGTGGGTAGTAATTGGTGGCATCTTACGCTTTACACAATTAACAGACAAGTCTCCTTGGACAGATGAATTTGTGACGATGGTATTTAGCTTGGGTAATAGTTTTAAAACCGTACCACTTGACTCTGCCATCGCACTTGATACCTTAATGCAACCCCTACAACCCAATTCAAGCGCAAGTATTGGGGATGTAGTTAATGTCTTACTAGCAGAAGATCACCATCCCCCACTTTACTTTGTACTTGCTCACCTGTGGATGCAACTATTTCCGCCACAAGGTGGATTAATTTCTCTCTGGGGAGCGCGATCGCTTCCGGCACTTTTTGGAGTAGCTTCTATTATAGGCGTGTATTTTCTGGGAATTGCTGCTTTTCGTTCCCGACTGATAGGGCAAATAGCTGCTGCAATTATGGCGGTTTCTCCTTATGGGATTTTTCTTGCTCAAGAAGCGCGTCACTATACACTAGGAATTTTATGGGTAATTGCTTCTCTTTGTTGCTTAGTAATTGCTGCTCAAAACCTTAGACCTCTTGCAAAAGTCCAAATTACCCCCCTTTATCCCCCCGATGTTTTGGGGGAAATTGGCTCCCTCCCCTTAACAAGGGGAGGGCTGGGGTGGGGTCAGAGATATTTATGCAAGAGGTCTCTTCAACAACGGAAAACTATACCAAGTTGGTTAGTACTTAGCTGGATAATAATTAATAGTTTAGGACTTGCAACGCACTATTTTTTTGTAATCACTCTTTGTGCAGAGCCAATAGTTTTAATAGTACTTGCTTGGTGGAATAAAGTAAAGCAGTCAGATATTAGTGTGAAAAAAATTAATATTTTTTCCTCTGAATGGCGACGGATATATATAGTTGCTGCTGGTACATTTGCCGGAGGTTTAGTTTGGCTGTTAGTTTGGCAAAACACTTATAAAAGTGAAATGACCCAATGGGTCGAAAGTGGCGATCGCAACTTTTTACAATGGATTAACCCGATATTTCAAAGTATCGCAGCTTGGATTACCATGATTTGTCTGCTACCAGTAGAAGCAACATATTTACCAGTAGTAATTGCTTCGGGCGTGGCGATGCTAATATTTTTTCTCTGGGCATTACCTATCCTCTATCGCGGTTTAAAAACACAATTACAGCAGCCGTCAACAAGTTTGGGGATAAGAGTTTTGGGTGTCTTTGTTTTAGGTGCGATCGCCTTATTTTTTGTAATTAGTTATGGCTTAGGATTTGATATCACACGGGGTGCTAGATATAACTTTGTCTACTTTCCTGCTGTCATAGTGTTAGTAGGGGCAAGCTTGGCTGTATCTTGGGAAAAAATCAGCCCTCACAATTCAACTAGAGAGCTAAATTTTCCATTGAGTAGCTTATCTATAACTACAGGTAAAAAAGCTGTAGCAATAATTTGGTTAATTGGATTGTTAAGTGCTGTTACAGTAGTTACCAATCTTGGTTATCGGAAATATTATCGACCTGATATTATAGTCCCCATAATTCAACAGACCTCCTCAGTTCCAGTACTAATTGCCACAACCCATAATACTATTGTTCAAACTGGGGAAATGATGGGGATAGGTTGGGAAATAAAAAAGATAACTAATTCAGGAAAACCGATAAATGCTCAGTTTCTTCTAGCTCATCAAAATCAGAATCGCTGTGAAGGTAAAGAATGCCGTGCTAGTGATATTTTGAAACAAACCTTACCGCAATTGCCACAACCAGTCGATTTATGGTTAATGAATTTCCATGCACCAGTAGATTTAAAAGCACAAAATTGTCTTGCTGATACTCGTTCTTTCCCTCCAGTTTATGGATATGATTACAAGCTTTATCACTGTCACTCAAATACTGAACTCCCCAGCTAACTAAGAAGTTCCCAACTTAAAAATATCAACCTCAATATTCTCGCTTGACTTGTTCAGGAACACCCACAGGGGACAAACCCGCGATCGCTCTCAAGTTTTGAGTGCGAATTAATTCAGTAAAGTCTAAACTAGAACGACCTTCAATTTTAGCGATCGCTTCAATCCCCGATAACAAGTGTTGTGCTGCTTCAGTTTCAGTATAACCGCGTCTTTGTCCTACCGTGAGTGCAGCAGCATCAGCTTCTAGCAAATTTTGAGTACTACGGCTATTACGCCAAATTTGAGTTCCGGCGATCGCACCTAAACCTGTAGCAACTATTACCCCTACCGCATCTGCTTGGACAAACTCAACTACTCCCCCTAAAATTCCCGCCACTACAATACCTTGATATAAATCTGGCTTAAACCATTTGATCTTCGTCAGCCAGCTAATCTTACTTAAGATAACTAAATCGCGTTGTGGCTTAGATAAACGTCGCCACAAATCAAAATTAATAAAAATCGGTCTTTCTTGAGACCAAGGTAGGGGAAAGGGCGTATCAATTACCTGAGATTGCTGTGGTCTACTAACAATTTTAGTCAGCATTCGACCAGAAGCAGGCATAACATCTAATAGACGGCGAATTTCAGGTTCTGGATTCATCTTTCAACAGTCATTAGTAATTAGTCATCAGTAATTTATCATTGATAATTGTTAATTGATTCCTACCAATTCAACATTAAACACCTCAGCAAAAGCTACTCCTACCTGCTGACGAACCTGATCAAGGTCAATTTCTGGGATAAACTGTTCTAGACTACCGACGGCTTTATCTACAATACCGCAGGGTATAATTTGCTCAAAACCGCTAAGGTCAGGGCAAATATTTAAGGCAAAACCGTGCATAGTAATCCATTTACTTACCTTAATCCCAATTGCAGCAACTTTGCAGTCTTCTACCCATACCCCTGTCATACCAGCTATGCGATAACCTTCTAGTCCATAAACTGAGAGTACCAGAATTAACACTTCTTCTAAGTGCCGCAGATACCAATGTAAATCTTGTTGATAATATCGCAAATTTAAAATTGGGTATCCTACCAACTGACCAGGACAATGATATGTTACCTCACCACCTCGCTCAATGCGATGTACTTCCTGCTTAGTGTGATTAAGGTCAAATTTTATAAAATCTAGACTAGCGCCTTGCCCCAGGGTATAAACGGGCGGATGCTCAAGTAATATTAGGGCATCATCAACGTCAGGATTATTGATCCGTTCAGCCACAAGCGATCGCTGCCATTCCCAAGCTATTTTATATGGCATTTGTTCAACATTATAAAGCCAGCATCGACGGCGTTGTTGACTTAAATTGTTAGCATTGCTTATATCTTCCCCAGAAACCATATAACATTCAACCTAATTAGACTGATCAAGCAAATAAATTAAGACTTAATTGCTTGAAATTACTAGATTCAATACTATTTTCATTTTTTGTTATTTCATGCTGATTTATTTGATAATTGGCAATAAATAGCTCTTTACCTTTAGCAGCAGTTGCTTGCTTATAGTTATTCATGCCGTACTGCATTTCCCACTCAAAAATGTTAACATCTTTGAAATTTTCTCTGATTTCAAATGAATTATCATATGTAACCAGCCATTGGTGGGGGCATTGCTTTAGCTCATCAGCAAATCTTTTGTGATCAAAAGAAGTATGCAAGTGACCGCGTTTCCCATAAAGCTTTGATTTTGTAGCTGCAAAATATGGAGGATCTAGGAAGATAAATATATCTTTGCCTATAGGTTTCAAAAGTTCACTGTAATCCAAATTTGTAATTGTAACACTATCTAAAATTTTATCTAATACTGCTAAACGATCTATAGAAGAATCAGTAAAACGTTTATAGAAAGCCTCTAGAGAAAATCCTCCTGATTCTACAGTCCCAGAAAAGGTAATTCTATTAAGAACAAAAAAGCGAACTGCACGTTCAAAATTGGATAATTCTTTTACATTAACCTCACTTAATTTTTGAAACAGTAATCTTCCATCAGTTTCAGTAATTTTTACCCTGCGTATTTCTGCTATTAATTCACTTAGATTTGTTTGAGCATATTTCCAAAATAGAAATAATTCAGTGTTTAAATCATTAATCCAAATTTTAAGATCGGGAAATTTTTGTTTTAAATAAATAAATAAAGCTCCGCCTCCAACAAAAGGCTCTCTGTATTCAGAAAAATTGGGAGGTAAGTATTTGGATATTTGGGGAATAGCTTTTGATTTACCTCCTGGATAGCGTAATGGGCTTTTTATTAAAAGTTCTTTGGTATTTTTTTCCTTGTTAGAATTTCCAGATATTTCTATAAGAAGATTCTGATTTTTGCCTACCTCTAAAACTAGCTTCTTAATAATTATCTTTTCTGCTTCACTAAAATTGCTTGTATTGTTTTCCAAAAAGGCTTCTAGCACTTCTGTTGCCGCAGGGAGAACAAGAGAGCTATTAACATTTTTTCCTGTTAATTTGAGCTTTGTAACAAAATTTACTATCTGATCATTCAATTTTAATTCATGTATGTTTGAAAACAAGATTAACTTAAATAAGCCATCTTGAATATCAGGCAGTTTGGGTAAAGTACTTTCAGAAGTATTTTTAGATTCTTGGATTATATATCTATTGTTTTTATCAATTTCATCAATAACTTCATCTGGTGTTAAGTAATAAACTCCTCCCAGGTAGTTTGTAATACTAAAAGTAGACTTTTTACCATCTACTAAATATTCCAACTCATGGGATACAAGAGCCTCTCTCTTACTAGCACTTTGGGAAGCCTTGTGAGAAATATTTTTAAACTCTTCAAAATCTTCTTGAATTTTTTTAAAAGTCTTCCGGGCAATTTGAGAAGAATGGATTTTTACATTAGTTTCTGTAGAAATTTTCTCATAAGAATCTAATGCTTTTTCAAAAGTCTGTGTAAATTTGTTTTCTAACAAAGATCTATTCCAGTGGAGTGCGCTTTGGTGATATGTGAATATTTCATCAATTTGCACTTTAATAAAGTCATTGTTAAATTGCTGTTTTGTTAGTTTATTTTTATTTTCTTGATTTTTTTTATAGCTTTTTTCCGCTCCCTCGTAGTACGCTAATACAATATAAATATTAAGTAAGTTCATCCAGGAAAAGGTGGAATATTGAATTAGGTCTCGATCTCCGTCGCTACCTTCGTCTTTTAAAACTGGAATAATTGTTATAACTTTAGAGGAATTGTAAGTATTATAAATTCTTGCGAACGGGTAACTTCTAGTTCTCTTGGGCGATACCCATTTGGAATAGGAAACTTTGGTTCCATGTGAATCTATTATTCCATAGGACGGAGATGTATTAGCATCAAAATTTTCTAATTTAATCGCTTTTAATTTCTCCTTCTCCGCCAGATATGTTTTGTAAGCTACTCCTTTTATAAAGCCTGTAAAATGCAAAACTTCTGTCATACTTTTTACCCTTCCTATTGATACCTTAACTGAGGTCTCCTTTTGATCTTTAACTAAAACTAAACTGATGAAGCCTCTGTCAATAACAATAACAGTTTTGTGAATAATTATTTAAAATAACTTGCTTACATTTAGAAACACAACAGCTTAGAACAAATATAAATTTTATAAATAAAAAAGTAGAGATTTTCATCTCTACCTTTTCATGTAACTTACTAATTTTGTGCTATTAACTTACTCAACAGCTTGGGGAAGTGGTAGTACTTCTCGTTTCTGACCTAACTCCACTTTCACTTGACCATCTTCACCAACGTCAACAACTGCTGTGTTTCCGTCTTTAATGCGACCAGAGAGGATTTCCTCAGCCAGTACATCTTCTAACAAGCGCATAATTGCTCTACGCAGTGGTCTAGCACCATAAGCAGGGCTGTAACCTTCTTGTACTAAACGATCCTTGAACCGTTCGGTCACTTCTATGGAAATTCCTTGCTCATTTAAGCGTTTGAACAACTCTTTGAGCATGATGTCGGCGATTTCCTTCACCTCGTCTCTCGTGAGTTGATGGAAGACGATAATTTCGTCAAGACGATTGAGGAATTCTGGACGGAAGTAATTCTTGAGTTCTTCGTTAACCAAAGAGCGAATCCGGTTGTACTGAGATTCAGTTTTATTTTCACTGAACTCGAAACCAAGACCACCGCCACCTTTTTCAATCACCTTAGAACCGATGTTAGAAGTCATAATCAGCAAGGTGTTCTTGAAGTCTACCGTGCGACCCTTTGCGTCAGTTAACCGCCCATCTTCTAAGATTTGCAGCAACATATTGAAGACATCGGGGTGAGCTTTTTCGATTTCATCGAACAGGATCACGGTATAAGGGCGACGACGCACTGCTTCGGTTAGCTGACCGCCTTCGTTGTAACCGACATAACCTGGAGGCGAACCAATCAGTTTAGAAACTGTATGACGCTCCATGTATTCGGACATATCTAAGCGAATCATTGCTTCTTCTGAACCGAAGAAGTAAGACGCGAGAGATTTAGCAAGTTCTGTCTTACCAACCCCAGTGGGACCTGAGAAGATGAAGCTTGCAATCGGTCGGTTGGGGTTTTTTAGACCAACACGAGCGCGACGAATAGCGCGGGAGACTGCCTTAACAGCGTCTTCTTGACCGATCAAACGCTGGTGGAGGGTATCTTCCATGTGCAGCAGTTTTTCGGATTCAGATTCCGTCAGCTTGTTGACAGGTACACCAGTCCAAGAAGCGACAATTTGAGCAATATCTTCTTCTGTGACTACTGGTGAAGCCTCATCGCTACTCTTAGGATCTGACTTCTTGGTTTGAGCGATGGAACGGATCTCTGCTTTGATTTCCATTTCGCGATCGCGCAATTCACCCGCCCGATCAAAGTCTTGGGATCTTACAGCTTCGTCTTTTTCTTTGAGAACCTTACGCAGTTCCTTATCTAATTCCTTCGCTGCCGCAGGTAGCTGGGAGTTAATCAAACGCACCCGCGAACCAGCTTCATCAACTAAGTCAATTGCCTTATCTGGTAAGTAGCGATCGCTAATATAACGATCTGATAGTTTCGCTGCTGCTTCTAGCGCGAGATCAGAAATCTTCAGCTTGTGGTGTTGCTCATAACGTTCGCGCAACCCGTGCAGGATTTCAATAGTTTCGTCAACTGTTGGTTCTCCTACCATTACAGGCTGGAAGCGACGCTCTAGGGCAGCATCCCGTTCAATATGCTTGCGGTACTCATCCAGGGTGGTTGCGCCAATACACTGCAACTCACCTCTAGCTAAAGCTGGTTTGAGAATGTTGGCTGCATCAATTGCGCCTTCTGCTGCACCAGCACCAATTAATGTATGTACTTCGTCAATTACTAGAATGACATTTCCAGCTTGACGAATTTCATCCATAATTTTCTTGAGTCGTTCTTCAAATTCACCGCGATATTTGGTTCCAGCTACTAACAAACCAATATCTAAAGTGACGACTCGTTTTTCTTCTAGGATGTCAGGAATATCGTTGTTAGCGATGCGTTGGGCTAAACCTTCTGCGATCGCAGTTTTACCAACTCCTGGTTCCCCAATTAACACTGGATTATTCTTAGTACGACGACCCAAAATTTGGATCACTCGTTCAATTTCTTTACTCCGTCCCACCACAGGGTCAAGCTTACCGTCTGCTGCCATCTGGGTGAGGTTAGAGCCAAATTCGTCCAGGGTTGGAGTCTTTGTTCTACCTTGGCTACTCGCACCAGCGCCTACTTCTGCTGTTTCTCCGAGCATCCGAATCACTTGCGTCCGTACCTTAGAAAGGTCAACGCCTAGATTTTCTAATACTCTGGCGGCAACCCCTTCCCCTTCTCGAATTAGCCCCAGAAGCAGGTGTTCGGTGCCGATGTAGTTATGCCCTAGTTGACGAGCTTCTTCTAAGGATAACTCTAGAACGCGCTTGGCTCTAGGGGTGAAAGGAATTTCCACCGCCACGAAACCAGAGCCTCGACCTATAATTTTTTCTACTTCAATGCGGGCATCTTTAAGATTGACACCCATAGATTTTAAAACTTTGGCGGCGACACCAGTTCCTTCCCCGATCAGACCCAGGAGAATTTGCTCTGTACCGACAAAATTATGACCCAGGCGACGTGCTTCTTCCTGAGCCAGCATGATTACCTTAATGGCTTTTTCTGTAAAGCGTTCAAACATGGCTTTTTTCCATCACCTGCTGCTTGCCAGTGTACGCTGATTCTAGCATAGGGAAATCTCTCGGCTGGTGTATAAGATGCCATAATAGCGCCGAATTTTGTAGTAGTTTCCCTACTACTGTTGTATTAAATAGCAATCAGCTTGGTTCTGGCTTGAATTACATAGCTTAGGTTTTGGTAATGATTTTTGACGATTAGAATCCTTGATTTTTTTGGAAGCGGTGGTCTGCAATTAATAAATTCCAGCCGGATTTCTCCAAGTTCGCCTTAATTTCCTGCTGCCATGCCATTAATATTTTGTTGAATTCAGCAGTTGCTAAATGATTACGCCATAAAATTAAAGCATCTTCACCAGTATCTTGGTAGTAGCGACGACGCTTACCCACCTCCTCAAATCCAAACTTTTTATAGAGAGACAAAGCTGTTTGATTAGATACTCGGACTTCTAAGGTTGCCCGCTCTAAGCCTTGCTGATGAGCAAGATATAGTAAACCATAAAACAACAACTTACCCAACCCTTGATTTTGATATTCAGGATGGACAGCTAGCAGTGTAATATGAGCTTCTTCTAAAATTGACCAAAAACAGCCTAAACCAATTAATTTAGATGGAATTTCTGCTTCAGTCTGCGTTGCTACGCCCGATGAATTTAAGGCGTTGCTTTGTTGTACGGTTAGCTGCCCTGATTGAGAATTATTAGGGGTGTCATGATTGTAATTACTGTGGCTAGGGCAATCAACGCTCTTAGATTTTAGGCACACAGTCAGGAAATGACTGCTACTACTTTCTAACTCTCGTCGATAACCATCTAAAGTCCAATGACCACCGAAACAAAGTTGGTCAAGCTCAATTACGGCTGGAAGCTGTTCAGCTTTTAGGGGTTTAAGTTCTAAAAAAGACACAGTATCAAATTTTACACTAAAAAGAGACGACAATTTATGCTCAAAAAGTTCTAAGTTAAAAGTCAGGGGTGAGGAGTTAAGAGTTAAAATTTATTAACAAGGAATTATGTATTTTAAGTTGCAAGCTTCCGCTTACCATGCTAGGGAAGATTCTGGGAAGAAATGATGGTTAATAACTCATGGCTTCTCACTGTTGATCGCGTTCCTTATTCCTCAGCCCTCAGTCCTAACTAAGATCAGAAAAACATTACATTATGGTATCGACTCACACGGTTGAAGTTCAAAATTCTGGACTTCAGTATCTACCGAAAAATCAGGCAAATCGCTCACCGAATCAGGAACTTTTACCTATAACTGCTGAAGTTAACAATCGCGACTGCCTAGAAGTTGGTGGCTGTGATGTCACAACCTTAGTGCAGCAATTCGGTTCACCTTTATATATTTTGGATGAAAAGACGCTTTTAACTGCTTGCAGTCAGTATAACGATGCGCTCAATAGCTATTATCCTGGTCATTCCCAGGTTTTATATGCTTCTAAGGCTTGGAATTGCCTTGCTGTCTGCGCGATCGCCAAAAGTGTGGGTTTAGGTATTGATGTAGTATCAGGTGGTGAGTTATACACGGCTCTGCAAGCAGGTGTCAGCCCGAATAAAATTTATTTTCATGGCAATAATAAATCAATTGCTGAACTAAAATTAGCGATTAAATCCGGCTGTACGATTGTAGTAGATAATTGGTTAGAGTTGCAGAATTTGGTAGCGATCGCAGATTCCAACTCTAGTGAACCAATCAAAATCATGCTACGGTTGACTCCAGGTATTGAATGTCATACCCATGAGTACATTCGCACTGGTCATTTAGACAGTAAGTTTGGTTTTGATCCTAACCAAATTGAGCAAGTATTTACTTTCCTGAGCAAAAATTCCGCATTAAATTGTGTAGGTTTACACGCTCATATTGGCTCACAAATTTTTGAGCGCCAACCGCATCAAGATTTAGCTGGTGTGATGGTTGAGTGGTTCGATAAAGCAGCTAAGTATGGCTTGCAATTATCAGAATTAAATGTCGGCGGTGGCTTAGGAATTCGCTATACAGAATCAGATGATCCGCCTAGTATTGAGGAATGGGTAAAAGGTGTTTGTGAAGCTGTAGTTAAAGCTTGTGAACATCAGCAAATACCTCTGCCCAAATTACTTTGTGAACCAGGGCGATCGCTAATTGGTACAGCGTGTGTTACTGCTTATACTGTAGGCAGCACTAAGGTAGTTCCAGAAATTCGCACTTATGTAGCAGTTGATGGTGGGATGTCTGACAACCCTCGTCCTATTACTTACCAGTCTCGCTACCGCGCAGTTATTGCTAATAAAATGTCTGCTGATGCTACAGAAACAGTAACAATTGCTGGTAAACACTGTGAATCTGGAGATATTTTAATTAAGGATGCCCGACTGCCTAAAATTGAAGCAGGAGATATTTTAGTAGTTATGGGGACGGGTGCTTATAACTACAGTATGTCTTCTAATTACAACCGCTTACCTCGTCCAGCAGCAGTTTTAGTAAATAACGGCGAAGCAAGCTTAATTTTGGAGCGAGAAACCAACGAAGATTTACTGAGATACGATCGCTTACCGGAACGGTTAGTCAGTAAATAGTGACCAGTAACTTTTTTTAGTTACTAATAATTGATACTGTTAAGACACGAAATAGCATAAAATTAACCCATGAGAAGTTGTTAGTAGTTAGCTTTATGCTAATTACTACTGCTTTTTGATCAGCCAACTTTAGCTAAGTTGATATTCAATGCCTTCGGGTCTTAGTTTTGACCCCGCTTGGACTAAATCCTTGCTGCTTCACACTGTAGATGTAGGATTAGTTCTAGCTCTCACATATCTAGTGCTGCTCATTATTGGGGAGCGACGTACCCTGTGGATGGTGCGAGGCTTAATTGTCCTGATGCTAGCAGCCGCAGTCAGTAAACAACTGAAGCTCGAACTATTAAGTTTTGTGCTGGAAAAATTGGTGCTTGGCTCTGCGCTGGCGATGGCGGTGGTATTTCAATCGGAATTTCGCCGCTTTTTAGAACAGCTAGGGCGAGGACAAATTTTGCAGTTGTTTCAACCTGTCCGTCGTGCTATTCCCAAACCAGATAGTGTGATCGATGAAATGGTGGATGCGGTAAAAGAATTGTCACAAAACCGTACTGGTGCGCTGATGATTTTGGAAACTAATAGTCCGATTGATGAGCGCGATTTTTCTGTCCCAGGTGTTAAACTTAATGCCGAACTTTCTAAAGAACTGTTGCAAACCATTTTTCAGACGACAACACTATTACACGATGGAGCGGTTTTTATCAGTGGCGATCGCATTGTTGCTGCTGGGGTAATTTTGCCACTTTCGGATCGTACAGCGTCCCGTCAGTTGGGTACACGCCATCGAGCAGCAATGGGAATTACTGAAAGAGTCGGAAATTGTGTGTGTATTGTTGTATCTGAAGAAACAGGTTCCATTTCTTTGGCAGAAAGAGGAATACTCAATCGACCATTGACCAGCAGTAAACTTAAAGAATTGCTGGAGGCGAAATTTTCTCCAGCCCGTGATGAGAAGGCAGTCGCACCTGGTTTACGCAGTCTGGGACGCAAAATTCTCGTTAAAGGGCAGACAATTTTCCGCCGTGTTTTTCGTCTGCCGTCATCCACTTCTCAAGAGAAGAAATGACTCCCAAGCCAATTAGTTTAAAAGAGCTACCTGCTGATATCGATCAAAACCGTCTGCCTAAGCACGTAGCGGTAATTATGGATGGAAACGGCAGGTGGGCTAAACATCGAGGTTTACCACGAATTATGGGGCATCGGCGAGGGGTTGATGCCCTGAAAGATTTGCTGCGCTGCTGTAGTGACTGGGGTATTCCAGCACTTACCGCGTATGCTTTTTCTACGGAAAATTGGGGTCGTCCGTTGGAAGAAGTTAATTTTTTGATGATGTTGTTTGAGCGGGTGTTGCGGCGCGAACTCGAAGAGATGATTCAGGAAAACGTCAGAATTAGGTTTGTGGGAGATTTATCGGCACTGCCATCGTCGCTGCAAGCAGAAATTGAGCGTGCAATGGCAGTTACTGCTAATAATCAAGGCACTTGTTTTACTGTGGCAACGAATTACGGTGGAAGACAAGAAATTTTGCAAGCTTGTCAAGCGATCGCACTTCAAGTACAGCAAGGTTTACTAGAGCCTGATGCTATTGATGAAACTTTATTTGCTAAACATCTCTATACTGCTAATTTAACCGATCCAGATTTATTAATTCGTACAAGTGGGGAGATGCGAATTAGTAACTTTTTGCTATGGCAATTAGCGTATGCAGAATTTTATATCACAGAAACTTTATGGCCAGATTTTAACCGTTCAGAGTTTCATCGAGCTTTATGTGCTTATCAAAAGCGCGATCGCAGATTTGGAAAAGTATGAACAATTAACAATTAACAATTAACAATTATAGAGCTTCAAGAATTAAGCTTAAACCTTGCTTCGCCTTGGACTGATATCGTTTCCAGTTGCTTAAGAATGATTGAAAATTATACTTTTTTTAACTTTGCGCTCCTTTGCGCTTACCTTTGCGATCCTTTGCGTTAAAAAAAAAGAGCTAATTCCAACGCAACCGGATTTGATATGACATCTAATTTTTAAAGAGGTCTATTGATAATTGTTAATTTACTCTAGGGACCAGCGAAAACAGCTTGCTCAATATCCTTACGAGTCAGGGAGTATTTGAAAGATCTCTGAATATCGCGTCCACCTTCACCTGCTTTGAGATAACGCACAGTTAACTCTTCAATATCGAGAAATAACTCTGCCTTCCAAGACGGGAATGCGATTCGCCAGCAGTGTAATTCGGTGCGGTCTTGTTCACATCCTTGAGATCTCAGCCATTGCTCAATGTCAGGTAAGGGATGGTTATATAGAGGTGTATTAGCAGGTGGCAGCGTCATAATAATTTGTGATGTATTAATTTTTGCGTTGATTTACAGGGGATGGTGCTGAGAAGATCTCAAACTTTCGATTAGTGACTTTTTGAGGTTTAGCTACCAACTGCTGAACTGGGGCGCTAGGTGTGGCAATGGTATTAGTATTTAAACCTGAAACTTGGAAGGCAGATTCTCCTCTAGTAAGTCCAATTGCGATCGCTAATAGCACACAACCCAAAAATGTTAAACCCAAAATAAACAAAGCAAAGATTTCTCCAGCAGAAAGCGGGCGATCTGTTGGATCTAAGTAAGCAGACGACGAGTACTTGGCTTGTGATACCGGACGGTTTAAGTTTGAGGGAGCCTGGATGACACTAATCCGAGAATAGCCAATATGATGATCATAAGCTTGGCGGCGCTCTGGGCTACTAAGAGTAGCATAAGCTTCATTTAGCTGCTGGAATTTGGCGATCGCTACTTTACCAGGCAACTCCGTTGTATCAGGGTGATAGCACTTGCTTAATTCTCGGTAAGCACGGCGAATTTCCAGCGCCGAAGCCGCAGGGTGTAATCCGAGCAAAGCGTAATAACTTTCTTTATATCGCCCTGCCCAGGTTGGCGTTTTTTGCTTGGCGCTGTTTTGAGTCACCGCAGTTTTACTTAACTTAATTGCAAAGGTTTTTTGATTATTTTAAAGCTAAAGCTTGGATCTGTGTTGAGAGTTAAGCTTGGTTGAAAACATGGAAATGACCTCTCCCCAACCCCTCCCCTGGTAGGGGAGGGGCTTTTAAATTCCTCTTTCCCTGGTAGGGAAGAAGGCTAGGGGGTTAGGTTTTAGTATCTATTAAGCAACTCGAACCAGCTTTGCGCTTAGATCCCACATCCGCTCGGCTTTTTCATCATCACGAGCTTGGGGAGACACCTTTTGCACAAATGACTTACCCTGTTTCTTCTGGCGATTGCCCCAACTCCAATATGCGCCAGATTGCTTGTATTCAGGATCGGCAACTACTGCTGCAACCCGCTCACCTGCTAATTCCTGAGACACATATCCACCAGTGATGTATTTCTGGAACAATGGGAAAAGTTTCTGAAATAGGGGATAGTGGTTGCGGAATAGTGGCGTTTCTGCCACACATCCAGGGTAGAGAGAAGTGAAAGTGATGCCTGTTGATTCGTGATAACGTCGATGCAGTTCCCGCATCGTTAGTACGTTGCAAACTTTGCTGTCTTTATAAGCCTTGACAGGCTCAAATTGTTTGCCATCAATCATGGAAATAGGCTCATTAAATCCTGCTTCAAAGCCCTCAAAATTTCCTAAGTCGGGACGTGGTGGAATCTTCCCACCCAATTCATCTGGGTTGTGGGTGACAGTACCCAAAATTACAAGTCTGCGGTCTGGATGTGATGACTTTTTAAGATCCTCTAACATCAGGTTACACAGCAAGAAATGACCGAGGTGATTGGTGGTTACGGTCAACTCGTATCCTTCTGGGCTACGCAATGGCTCTTTGATTAAGGGCATATAAATTGCGGCGTTGCACACCAAAGCGTCTAGGGATAGACCACGCGCCCTAAAATTGTCTACAAACCGTCGAACGCTCTCTAACGAGCCTAGATCGATATGTATAAGAGTGTAGCTGCCTTCGGGTATTCCGACGGTTTCGGCTGCTTTTTGCGCTTTATCTAAATCTCGACAGCCCATTACCACGTGCCATCCCCGTTTAGCAAGTGCTAATGCACCGTACAAGCCGACCCCAGATGAGGCTCCCGTGATTACGACCGTTGACTTCAGATCTTGTGCCATGCTGTTTAGAATTCAGTTCACCATTGTTGACTGTTTCTAGGATCTCACACCACGCTCGCCATCAGTTGTTAATTTTCAAGCTAGGGTATTAGTGATAACTAATTTTGCAAAGGTGGTATCCCACAAAGCTTCTTCTTCGAGTTTTGCGAGGATCATTGCAGCAAGTGCATCCTGCTCATCAGCAGGTAGAGTTTTTAATTTGGCGATCGCTATTTTCAGCAACTCAGTCATGGCTACTTCCCTCTGGAAATCATAATAAACTTTTATGTATTTTATCCTTCATCAAAAGCCCTAAATTGCTCTTCATCAATGCGCCCCGCTTCATACAAAGTTTGGGTAATTTCAGAAATTGTTAAAATTGCGATCGCTCGATAACCATTGGCTCGTAACCTGTCTTTTACTCCTTGCTCATGATCCATAAACACTACAATGTCATTAACTTTTAACCCAGCAGATTTTAATTTTTCTGCCCCTTCTATTGCACTTTTACCACTAATCAAAATATCATCGACTACAACAACTGTTTCCCCTACCTCAAAATTACCCTCAATCACTCGCCGAGTTCCATGAGCTTTTACTTCTTTACGAGGGAAAATCATCGGGCGATTTAATCGCAATGATAAACCAGTTGCAGTCGGTAAAGAACCATAAGGAATTCCTGCAATTCTGTCAAATTCTAAATCCTTGAGAACATCGGCGTAAGCATTTAAAATTTGATGAAAAACTTGAGGATTAGAAATAATTTTACGCAAATCTATGTAATAGGGGAATGTTGCCCCAGATGCTTGAACAAATTCGCCCAACATAATGCAACCAATATCATAAAGTTGCAAGATTAAATCTAAATAAGGATGTTTATTTACTAAACAAACATTGGGCAACCATATAGAACAGGTTGAAGCATCCTCAATAATTTTATTTCTGGTTTGATTGATTTCTTGATTTAAAGATTGAATTTGATCGGATAAATTATCACTTCCTAACATATCTTGTGGGACAGGAATTAATAAACCGTCACCGTTTACGTTTAATCCTGCTGTCAAAATATTACTCAGGTTGCTGCCTTCTGACCAAATGCTACGCGCTAAAATTACTCTTTCTGGAGCAACCTCACGAATACGCGCTAAAACTTCAGGCGATGTGGTTCCTACTTCTAAACCTAATTGTTCTGGAGTAGCCCAATTTTTTGATTCTTTTACTACTTGCAAATAAAGCGGTGATTCAGGTGTGGGATACTCTTGTAAAGCTATTGCTGCGGGGTTAGAAGTACGGCAAAGAACAAATACTCCTTTGTCTGGATAGACTAAGAATGGTGCTACATGATCTTGTCCTGCATAAGGATTAACTGTAATGGCATCAACTAGCCATTCTTCAAATATAGTTTTAGCAAAGATAGTACTGGTATTCAGGTCGCTATGTTTGGCATCTAAAATAATCGGAATGTCTGCTGGGATGGCAGCTATGGTTAGTTGTAAAAGTTCTAATCCCTGAATTCCTAAAGCTTGATAAAAGCCAAGAGTAGGTTTATAAGCACACACTTGATCAGCCGTTTGGGTAATGATGAATTGCAACCAGTCCCACAAAACATTAGTGATGCTGTCTATGTCTCCTGGGGGGTAATAGTGAGTTGGGAGCATTTCGACATTAGGATCAAGTCCTACAACTAATAGGCTTTGGTTACGGGCGATCGCACGATTTAACTTATCAAAAAAAATCATTTCAAAACCCCTGAATTAGTGCAAAAGTAGCGGATAATTTCTAGTATTTAAAATTCAGTTTTAGGCTCAATTTATCTAGTACTTGGCTGGGTTGCTATATGTACGTTTCAGCTTTGTGTTCGTCCTAACATTTACTTTAAATGCTATAACTAGCAATATATTAAGTAAGTTTGCACATGGCAGAAATTGAGATTTATAGTTCAGCAGCTTGTCCTTACGCCCATCGTACTAGGTTAGCACTGCTAGAAAAGGGTATAGATTTTACAGTTAGCGAAATTGATTTAAACAATAAGCCGGACTGGTTCAATAATATTTCCCCCTATAGCAAAGTGCCAGTAATTAAACATGGCAATGATTGTATATGGGAATCATCAATTATTAATGAGTATTTTGATGAAGTATTCCCTGAACCGCCATTAATGCCCACAATACCAGGACAAAGAGCGATCGCACGGATTTGGATCGATTTTTTTAATAATAAATTGTTGCCCGCATTCTATAAACTGTTGCTAAACCAAGATATAACTCAACAACAGCACTGGGCGCAAGAGTTAAAAAATCATCTATTGTTTATGGAGCAAGAAGGAATAGGTAAATTATCTACCGATGGTAGTTACTGGTTCGGTAAATCTTTCAGCTTAGTTGATCTATCGTTGTATCCTTGGTTTGAGCGTTGGTGTGTGCTTGAGCATTACCGTGAATTTTTCTTACCATCTGGGTGCGATCGCCTGCAACAATGGTGGACAGCAATGAGTATGCGTGATTCTGTTATATCAATCAAAAAGTCACCAGAGTTCTACATTCCCCAATACAGCAAATACGCCAACGGTACAGCGTCAGGTATTACGGCACAGGAAATGCGGCGAGTTTGATAAAATTTATGATTTTCTCTGAAAAGTCAGATCCAGGCTGAGTCAGGCTTAAAATAAAGATAGGTATAGCCTCATCCCTGATTAGCTGCAATGAGTGAAGTTTCAATTCGTCCCGCATTAATTACAAAAGTTATTCCCAATACGATTGCATCTGAGGTAGGGTTTGAAGTAGGCGATCGCATCGTTTCTATTAACGGTCAACATCCCCGCGACTTGATCGATTACCAATTCTTCTGCGCCGATGAAGTCTTAGAATTGGAAGTAATCGACACTGCGGGTAAAACCCATCAACTTGAAATTGAAAAAGACTATGACGAAGATTTAGGCTTAGAGTTTGAAACTGCCTTATTTGATGGTCTAATTCAATGTAATAATCGTTGTCCTTTCTGCTTTATTGACCAGCAACCACCTGGAAAACGACAATCTTTATACTACAAAGATGACGATTACCGCCTCAGCTTTCTTTACGGTAGTTATCTTACCTTAACGAATCTTACTAAAAAAGAATGGGACAGAATTGAACAGATGCGATTGTCTCCCTTGTATGTATCTGTTCATGCTACAGAAGCAGAAATACGCAGTCGTCTACTCAAAAATCCTCGCGCAGGGCAAATTTTAGATCAATTGCGCTGGTTTCAAAAGCGACGTTTACAAATTCATGCTCAAGTAGTTGTCTGTCCTGACATTAATGATGGCGTACATTTAGAGCGAACTTTGTTAGATTTAGCATCATTTCACAAAGGTGAAGTACCAGCAGTTGCGTCTGTAGCCGTTGTCCCCGTTGGTTTAACCCGTTTTCGTCCCCAAGCCGATGAACTAACGCCAGTAACGCCAGAAAAAGCAGTAGAAGTAATTAATCAAGTCACTGCTTTGCAAACTAAATTCCGCAAATCTTTTGGTACAACTTTTGCGTGGATAGCTGATGAGTGGTTTTTAATCGCGGGTCTTGAGTTACCGCCTACCTCTCATTACGAAGATTATCCCCAATTAGGTAACGGTGTTGGTTCCATTCGTCGTTTCCTCCAAGAATTTCAGGAAACAGCTAAAGCAAAATTACCTTCAAAAGTTACCCCGCCTAGAAAATTTACTTGGGTAGTTGGTAACGCAGTGGAAAAAGCTTTTCAACCGCTTGTGCGACAATTAAATCAGGTTGATGGTTTAGAAGTAAATCTCGCCGCATTAAATAGCGATTATTGGGGGAGAGATATCACTGTTACAGGCTTGTTGACAGGTCAAGATTTACTTGATAAGTTGCAAGGTAAAGATTTAGGGGATGCTATTTTACTTCCTTCTGTAATGCTAAAACATGATGAAGCTAAATTTTTAGATGATTTGACAGTTGCAGAACTCGCTACTCAACTGAAAACAAAAATTTTGCCTGTCAGTGGGATAGAAGAGTTGATTGATACTTGCGGAGAACACAGAAATTAATTATCAAACAAACGTATAATCTGCAATGTAGGAGGGCAGAAGAGGCAATACTGCGTAGGTTTTCAAAGATTTTTTGTTTAGGTAAACAGAGGGGCAGAGGGGCAGAGGGGCAGAGGGGCAGAGGGGCAGAGGAGCAGAGGGGAGCAAAGATATTCTTAACCGAGTAGTATTGGCAGAGGAGGTAGGAGTAATTATTAGCTTTTAAAAATTATTATGATTGATTTGTTGCGTAAGTTTTTTTCCTGAATGCTGAGTTAGACATATTGCCAAACTAGCTAACATATTTGTGTTCATCTGCTTTCATCTGCGTTCTAAAAAAAACCAACATAAAAGTTTTTACAAAAAGCCTATTCTGTATTGCAAAACCACCATTACCCTGGCACTCAATCATTTGATTTCTCTTTCGGGAGAGATTAAGTAGTGGTAATTTAACATTTATGCCCTACACTCACTCTGAATAAAACACAACTTGGTATGAGTAAAAATCTGATTTCAAAGGTTCATTCTTCCATAAACTCAGTAGGTAAAGGTTTTCTTGCTTTGGGTGTAGGTGCAATTAGCACTCTTAGCAATACAAAACTTGGTATGGCACAAATCCCATCACCAATTCAGTCGCAAGAAAGTTCATCAGGTAGTAACCAGCTATTGATACAAAGCGGCAGCATTAGGGAACTGCATATAGCACAATCACAAACACCATCTAGAAGTCAATCCCCAACCATTCCATCACGTAATAACCAGCCATTTATACCGAATCGCGGTGTCTCTGCTCCTGAGTTTCTTAATCCCAATCCCAATCTTCTGCAATTGCCCACAGAACCGGAACAAGTTCGGATTAATCAAGTGCAGCCGATTACTCTACAACAAGCAATTGAGTTAGCACAGCGTAATAACCGGACATTACAAACTACTGTGTTGACATTAGAGCGTAGTCAAGCGGCTGTAAGAGAAGCGATCGCAGCTAGATCTCCTACTGTCGGTGTGCAAGGAGACTTGACTCGCTCCAATTCGGCTAACTCTGAGTTATCCCGTAGACAACAGCCAGAGCAATTGCGTAGCGAAAGTACAGCATCAAACACCTTTAACGGTGCATTGCAACTAAATTACGATCTTTTAAACTCAGGACGACGGACGGCACGTATTAGGGCAGCAGAGGAGCAAGTACGTTTCAATCAGTTAGATGTACAGCGCCAGTCTGAACAAGTGAGTTTAGATGTCAGCAATGCTTACTACGATTTGCAACAGGCAGATGAACAAGTAAATATTGCTGAAGCTTCTGTCAGAGATACTCAAAGAAGTCTCCGTGATGCTCAGTTGTTGGAAAAAGCTGGTTTGGGTACTCAATTTGATGTTCTCAGGGCGAAGGTAGAACTTGCTAACGCTAATCAAGAATTAGTCAGAGCTAGAAATCAACAAAGCCTTGCCCGTCGTCAATTAGTGCAATTATTAAGTTTGTCTTCTACGGTGGAAGTGACAGCAGCAGATCCCATTGGAGTTTCAGGTGCTTGGAATCTTTCCTTAGAGCAAAGTATTGTCCTGGCGCTCAAAAATCGTGCGGAGTTAGAGCAGCAGTTGGCACGGCGCAATATTAGTCAATACCAGGAAAGAATTGCCCTAAGTGAACAAAAACCGAAAGTAAATTTATTTGCTAACTACAATATTTTAGATGTGTTGAGCGATAGTTCAGGCTTTGCTGATGGTTCTAATTTGGGCGCAAGGGTGACATGGAATTTTTATGATGGAGGAGCCGCTAGGGCTAGAGCGCAACAGGAGAGAATTAATCAGGCGATCGCAGAAACATCTTTTGCTGATGTCAGTAATCAAGTTCGTTTGCAGGTAGAACAAGGTTTTTTCAACTTAAATTCTAGTAGAGAAAATATTCAAACTGCCTCTGTTGCCTTAGAACAAGCAACAAAAAGCTTAGAACTGGCTCGTTTGCGCTTTAATGCAGGCGTAGGCACGCAAACCGATGTAATCAACGCCCAAACTGAGTTAAGTCGTGCTAGAGGCAACCGACTACGGGCAATTATTGACTACAATCGTGGCTTGGCATCTCTGCAACGCGCTATTAGCAATTTCTCTACCAATACTCTTTCTATTACTCGTTAGATATAGCAGTTAGAGATTAGCTATTAGCAGTCAGCTAGAAAATCTTTGCTCACGGTCGAAAATTGTGCTTTTTGGCGGTTATTGGTCATTGGTGGAAAAAATTGACTGAAGAATTGCAAATATAACTTTGCCATATTTGCAAAAATTATTAATAATTCTTAATAAGACTACTTTCAAGCAGGAACGGGAATGACTAGCATCAAATTTGTTAAAGAAAATAAGGAAGCAGTCGTTGCGGATGGAGCCAATTTAAGAGAGAAAATATTACAAAACGGTATTGATCTCTATACACTTAAAGGAAAATTGATGAATTGTGGTGGCTACGGTCAATGTGGCACCTGCATTGTAGAGATCGTAGAAGGATTAGAAAATCTTTCGCCTCGCACTGAGTTTGAAAATCGCAAACTTAAGAAAAAGCCTGAGAGCTACAGGTTAGCCTGTCAAGCTATGGTGCATGGGGCTATAAGTGTAAAAACCAAGCCATAAGCTGTTGTGTATCGTTCATTGTATGTTTTAGAGGGAGAGGAGGGAGGAGAGAGGAGGGAGGTTATAGGGTTTGATATCAAAAATGTCTAATTTAAATGCGTAGACGCTTAATAACACTTATCAGCCATCAGTTTGATAATGTGGCTTCCCTGTCCCAACCATCAGCCTGATAACTTTTTACTGTTGACCCAATAATGAATGATATGCTAGTGAGTGTTAAAGTTAAATAAATTAGAGACATTAGGCAAATGCAAGTTAACGATCTAGGCTTTGTTGCCAGTCTTTTGTTTGTGCTAGTTCCTGCTTTATTCCTAGTAATTTTGTACATTCAAACTGCTAGTCGCGAAAGCAACAAAAATTCTTGATAGTTTGATTTATCGCAAAACGCCCCTATCAAAGCTTTAACTGCTATGCTGGGGGCGTTTTGATCAATTAACAATTATCAATTATCAATGATATCGCCAGTCTATTTGAGTTAGGAACCCCACCCTAGCCCTCCCCTTATTAAGGGGAGGGTTGGGAGGGGTCTGCTTTTCACAATTCATTTAGACTGACTATAGATGAGCGATGACCAATCACCAATCACCAATCACCAAATTTTACACGGATGTCCGTGCTAACAGTACAGGGCAGTTGGCATAAACCCTGACGTAATCTGATATAGATCTTCCTAGTAGACGATCTAAGTCAGGTAAGCTCTGAGCAATGGAGGGACGGCGCTCTGGGGAACCAAGCACTAATAAATCAACGTTTGATTCTTCTGCTAATCGACAGATTTCTTCAGCAGGATTGCCGCTACTGCTAATACAACGGTAAGCAACTCCCTGTTTTTTTGCTTCTGCGATCGCGGGTGCTAATATTGGATCTTGTTCGGCATTGCTGGTTGATGTTTCCTGAGCTTTTTTCTTGTCAGGGTTAATGTGTACCAGCACCAGTTGCCCTCCTTTAATATCTCGCAGCAAGGAAAGTGCTTGCCCAAGGGCGCTTTTAGCGGTATTAGATTTATCTATTGGCACCATGATGCGGTTAATTCTTTTGACATATACATCGTCTTTGACTAACAACATCGGGCGAGAAGTTAACTGGAATACATACTGGCTGACGGAATTCTCTAAAATTGATTCCAGGCGCTTTAGCCCGCGTGAACCCATAATGATTAAATCAGAATTTTCTTCATCAGCAACTTGGCAAACTGTATCTTTAGGATCTCCCTGTTTGAGCCTAGCGTTGACTTTGCTAGGATCTAGGTTTAAGTTTTGGATTGCTGAGGCGAGAATCTTGCCACCCTCTTCCAATTTGGCAGACATCGCCTCAGCTGTAACTTGAGGAGGCACAACGTGCAAAACGGTGACATTTGCTTGTTTGATGGATGGGATTTCCATCAACATTTTTAACATTTCTTCACATTTGCCCAAGCCAGCAACGGTGATCAGTATTTTTTCAATCATGTATATGCTTCCTTAATTATCAATCAGTAGATTAAATTTTATCAATATTAATCATGCCTAATTAGGTTACCAAATTTATTACTAAATTAAGTTAAAACTTTTGGCAAAGGTAAATATTATGTTTAGCGAGTAAAATTACAACCTGTCTATAGATGTATTTTTAATACACTAACTGAATTAGGTGAGATCAGGATAATTATTGACTAATTTCCCAAAAAATTTACTTACCACATTAATAGTAATTTGAGTGTAAAGGTTTATATCATTTCTGAGTTATTTTAAGGATGATTAAATCAATTTAAGTGGGTGCGATCGCATCACCATAATATTTCTCTGATCAAGATTTATAAAAACTAGGGCGACAACCCGATGCTTAGAGATGATTAATTTCTTTAGTTTGCTGGCGGGCTATCTCTAAAGATTTACGTCTGAAGGATGGCAACTGTATTGGAACCTTGACCGATGGTAGGTATTATTACAAGGAATGGCAGTTATCATAATAAAGATTGATATTTCTTAAAAAATCTTTATCAATGGTAATTTTAGCCGATCGCTTATCCGAGATAAAAGATTCTACGGTAAAAAAAGTTTTTTTTGGTCACGAGCCGACTCCTGAATTAATCGCCATATTAATGGTGTATATGGTGCAGGGCATCTTGGGCTTGGCGCGTTTGGCAGTAAGTTTTTTTCTCAAAGATGAACTTGGGCTTAGTCCAGCGCAAGTTTCGGCTTTAATGGGTATCGCTGCTTTACCTTGGGTAATTAAGCCAGTTTTCGGCTTTATTTCAGATGGTTTACCAGTATTTGGCTATCGCCGTCGCCCCTATCTAATTTTATCGGGGTTGCTAGGTGTATTGTCTTGGGCTGCTTTAGCAACAATTGTCGATAGTGCATGGGCAGCTACGGGTGCGATCGCACTTAGTTCTCTTTCCGTTGCTGTCAGTGATGTAATAGTAGATTCCTTAGTTGTAGAAAGAGCTAGAGCAGAATCTCATAGCGTTGCGGGTTCACTACAATCTCTTTGCTGGGGAGCATCAGCAGTTGGAGGGCTACTAACAGCTTACTCTAGCGGCTTACTACTCCAACACTTCAGTACCAGAACTGTATTTGGAGTTACCGCTTGTTTTCCTCTAATTGTCTCAGGAGTTGCTTGGTTAATTGCAGAAGAACGAGTTAAGCAACGTCCAGACATATCCACTGTTTGGCAACAGGTAGGACAGTTAAAAAAAGCAGTTAGCCAAAAGTCTATTTTATTGCCGATGGCTTTCATATTTCTCTGGCAAGCAACACCCAGTGCTGATTCAGCGTTCTTTTATTTCACTACAAATGAGCTAGGATTTCAGCCAGAATTTTTGGGGCGGGTGCGTTTTGTAACAAGTCTCGCCGCGTTGGTAGGAGTTTGGGCTTTTCAGCGATTTCTAAAAACAATTCCCTTTAGGACAATATTTGCTTGGACAACAATTCTGTCTGCAAGTTTGGGAATGACAACACTACTGTTAGTTACCCATGCCAACCGCTCTTTAGGTATAGATGATCACTGGTTTAGCTTGGGAGACAGCGTGATATTAACAGTGATGGGACAAATTACATTTATGCCAGTGTTGGTATTAGCTGCGCGTTTATGTCCACCTGGAGTAGAAGCGACTTTATTTGCCTTGCTGATGTCGGTGAATAATTTAGCTGGGCTGTTATCCCATGAATTTGGCGCTTTAATCACCTATTGGATGGGTGTCACAGAAACTAATTTTGAGCAACTATGGCTATTAGTTGTTGTTACGAACCTCAGCACTCTTTTACCTCTGCCGTTCGTAAGTTGGCTACCTGCATCCGATCCGCAAGCAACAGTTGCGGCTGAAAAAACGGCTCAGTCGTTGCCGCCAGCGTCGGTTATAGAGCATCATCTCACTGGTTCCCAAACGTCAGATCAGCCTTTTTTACCGGATCTTTTACCAGAATTTATTCGGTTTAGAAACAGAGTAAGAGAAAGCGAAGAGTGATGTCAACTCTGGTCAAGTAAGCAAAAGTCAAAAACCCCACTTCTAGAGCGTGTTTTCAAACTTTATTGGCTCCGTTTCTGTCGGTGAGATCCCCCTAAATCCCCCTACCCTTCGGGAAGGCTTCGCCTATAAAAAGGGGGACTTTGATCGGACTCTCGCCCCTTTATTAAGGGGAATTTGATAGAATCCCCCCCCCTTTTCAAGTAGGGCTGGGGGGGATCGAAGAATTTGAAAACACGCTATAACCCCTCCCCGCTCTTCAGGGAGAGGAAATAAGATTGAAACTTTCAAGTATCCGATACTTATTAAACTTTAGAAAACTCATAATACAGGTGATTACCAATGCAGAGCATACCAATCAAAGAAAGTTTTGCAGTACCTACTGATGCGATATCATTTAACGCTCAAGGATGGGCAAAAGGCTATCAATCTCAGAAAGATGAATATGATTATTGGATTGAAGATGTAGAAGGGCAAATTCCATTAGAACTAAATGGAACTTTGTTTCGCAATGGTCCTGGCTTACTAGATGTGAATGGTGAAAGAATTCATCATCCTTTTGATGGAGATGGGATGATTAGTGCGATCGTCTTCTCCGATGGTCGCGCTCATTATCGCAACCGCTTTGTGCGTACACAAGCATTTGTAGAAGAACAAGCAGCAGGCAAAATTCTCTATCGTGGGGTTTTTGGTACTCAGAAACCAGGCGGTGTTCTGGCTAATGCTTTTGACTTGAGAAAGAAAAATATTGCCAATACTCAAATAATTTATTGGGGTGGTAAATTACTTGCGCTGTGGGAAGCAGCAGAACCTCATCGTTTAGATCCTTACACATTAGAAACACTAGGATTAGATGATCTTGATGGTGTTTTAGATGAGGGCGATTCCTTTGCTGCTCATCCAAGAATTGATCCTAGTAGTAAAGACGGAACTCCGCGCTTAGTTAATTTTTCTATTAAACCTGGGCTTTCTACCACTATTACTATTTATGAATTAGATATTAATGGCAAGGTAGTAGAAAAACACGCTCATAGTGTTCCTGGGTTTGCGTTTGTTCACGATTTCGCAATTACGCCCAATTATTGCATCTTTTTCCAAAATCCTGTTAGCCTCAATCCCTTACCTTATGTTTTAGGATTGCGCGGTGCTGGTGAGTGTATTAAATTCCATCCTGAAAAACCAACTAACATTATTGTGATTCCCCGCAATCATAGTGCTTATATTAAGGAAGGAAACAATGGGGTGCAAATGTTGGAAACACAATCAGGTTTTGTGTTCCACCATGCTAATGCCTTTGAGCAAGATGGGAAAATATATATTGACTCAATTTGCTATCAATCTTTACCAGAAGTTGAACCAAACTCGGATTTTAGAAATGTAAAGTTTGATGCTATATCTCCTGGTCAATTGTGGCGGTTTACAGTTAATTTAGAGAATGAAACAGTAGAGTCTCAAAGAATAGAGAACCGTTGTTGTGAGTTTCCTTTTGTGCATCCTTCGCACATGGGAAGACCTTATCGCTATGTATTTATGGGGGCGGCTCATAATCCTACTGGTAATGCGCCTTTACAAGCGATACTGAAAGCTGATGTGGAAACAGGGGAAAGGCAATTTTGGAGTGCTGCACCTGAAGGATTTGTGAGTGAGCCAGTGTTTGTTCCTCGTGCTGATGGTACAGCAGAAGATGATGGTTGGGTGCTAACTGTGGTTTATGATTCGTCGCGTCACCGTTCTGATGTGGTGATTTTAGATGGGCGTGATTTAAATCAAGGTGCAGTTGCCAGATTACACTTGAAGCATCATATCCCTTATGGGTTACATGGTAGTTGGGCGCAGGAAAGCTTTGGCGCTTAGAAAATTACTTGGATAACCCCACCCCCAGCCCCTCCCCTTAATAAGGGGAGGGGAGTAAGAGAATATTGATATTTTTGCAATAAAATAATCAGCTTGTTTGGGAAACCGCGATCGCACTGGCGATCAATTTGTTTTTAATTTACAGCAGCTAGGTTAAGTATTTCTTCCTACTCATCCTACCGACACCCAATTGGCACTAATCACACAATTGAATTACGTTGTCAATCTCAACCCAGTAAATAATGCGGTAACGTTGAATTATAGCACCTTGTCAAGTAGAGGTTTTTTTTGCATTAGCCTGGAGACTGTCACAAGAGCCAAAAACACATCCTACCAAGACATAATAAAAAACTGCTCGCAGTTGAATCGTCTAACGGCTCAACCAGCATACACCTCTAGACAGTCAACTATAGTTATATCAGGAGTAAATACATTGAAAACCTGAAAAACCCATAATCAAATTGCCAGAGATAATAGTAATCATAATACATACAAACCATATTATAAGGATGGGCTTTGGTGATATGCAGGGAACATTAAATGAAATAGATATTCGCAGCATCCTGCAACTGATCGAGTTAGGTCAGCGAACTGGAGAGTTGCTTTTAGAAGCTTGCGCTTACCCTGCCAGTAGTTCCAGAAGCGAGACAAATATTTTTCAAGCAGGAACACATAACGAAGATCGCGATCGCTTTCTATCTCACGCCGGACCATTCTGGTTGGTCTTCTTCATCAACGGACAAATTGCTTATGCTGCTGATAGCGACGGAAGTTTGTGGCGGTTGCGCGACTACTTGCGTCGCTACGGTGTTGAATCAGCCATAGATCAGTTGCAAGTACCATCAATTGCCTCCACCAACGCACCTGAATATGGTTATTTATGGGCGCTAATGGAAAAACATATTTTGACACCAGTCCAAGGGCGCAGCATCCTCGAAAGTATGGTCAACGAAACACTATTTGATTTACTTAGCCTGCACCAAGGATTTTTTATATTTGAAATGGGTTCGGCATTAGCCCCGCAACTAACTACCTTAGAAATCACTCCTTTACTGACAAAAATAATGAAACAAGTACAGGAGTGGAAGCAATTTCATCCTTATATTCAATCTCCCAACCAATGTCCCGTAATTGCTAATCGCGAGCAATTAAGCGTCTCCCTGCCCAAAAAAGCTTTTGCAACCCTGAATACTTGTGCCGATGGCAAAACATCTCTACGCCAACTCAGCCGATATTTAAACCGAGATATTTTAACCGTAGCAGGCGCAATCTATCCTTATGTACAAAAGGGATGGGTGCAACTGGTAATGGGACAAAATCAAAAAATCTCTCCTAAAAACAATCACTCCTACTCTAGGCAAACTTCTACAGTTACTCAAATTATTTGTATTGAAGATGATGTCGCCATTGGTAAAGCAGTGGAATCTATTCTCTGTGAGCATGGTTATCAAGTCACAGTGATTAGAAATCCGATTAAAGCATTAACTCTAGCCTTTGAACTACAACCAAAACTAATTTTCTGCGATATCGCCATGCCTGACTTGGATGGATATGAAATTTGTGCAATGCTGCGCCAGTCTACTGCTTTTCGGCACACCCCCCTGATCATGCTAACTGGCATGGATGGCTTCATCGACCGTGTGAAAGCCACAATGGTAGGAGCAACCGACTACCTAACTAAACCTTTTGGCGAAAGTGAATTATTAATGCTTTTAGAGAAATATCTAGGATCAAAAAAAAGATCTTCGTTGAAACCCACTAACCTATTTCCCGATTTAGAGCAGACAATAAAAGATCCAGATGTCAGGGCGGGGTAAGCAACGTACACTGATCCGTCACAGAAGCTTGCTGTTAACTATGATCAAGGATACTTAACTAATTAACATATTTCAAGCAAAAACACGAGCTTCTTGGCATAATTCACGAACAGCACAGGGATTTGATATAGGAAAATATGAGTACAGTTCTGGTTGTAGAAGACAGTCCCGCACAGAGGGCAATGATCAAAGACTTACTAAAAGGTAGCGGATTAATAGTTACCGAGGCAACTGATGGTGTCGAAGCCTTAGAACAAATCCTTAAATCTCGCCCAGACGTAGTGGTCTTAGATATTGTCATGCCTAGGATGAATGGCTACGAGGTTTGTCGGCGACTCAAAGCCGATCCCAAAACCCAAAATCTTCCTGTAGTGATGTGTTCTTCCAAGGGGGAAGAATTTGATCGCTATTGGGGAATGAAGCAGGGCGCAGATGCCTATATTGCCAAGCCATTTCAACCGACAGAATTAATTGGCACTGTGAAACAGCTATTAAGAGGCTAGGAACTTATGGTTGGTAATCTCGATTTTTTAACTGGCAGTGGTCAAGATAACTCACCAGAAATGCAGGAATTGCAAAGTCCTGAAGGTGAACTACATTTGCGGTTCTATGTACCGTCTGTAAACGAATTTGCTCTCCCGGCGATCGGCATCCGAGAAGTAATCTCAACGCCACCAGATCGAATTACTGCCATTCCTAATGCTTCGCCATTACTCTTAGGAACTTTAAACTGGCGAGGGCAAGTAATTTGGGTTGCCGACTTGGGACAATTTTTAGGTGATATAGCGGCGGTGAATACAGATAGACCAGAAATTCCTGTGATTGTTGTCGAAGATCAAGACACTATGATCGGGTTAGCTGTTGATCAGATTGTTGGGATGGACTGGCTCGATATTGAACAAATCCAAATGACTACCAATGTTCCAGATAGTATGACACCATTCTTGCGGGGCGAGTGGGCGAAAGGGGAAGAAAACAAGGGATATCTGAGATTGTTAGACCAGTTGGCGATTCTACGTTCAGCGCGGTGGGCAGCATGATCAAAATTGCCAATGCCAAAAGATTTATAATTTTTAACTTTTAAAGCTTAATTATTGGGGGTAAGCAAATGACATCAAGTACAGATTATGCACAGGAATATCAACAGGCAGAAAAAGCCTACTTGCAAGGCAACTATAATCAGGCAGCCGAAATCGTAGACCAATTAGTGCAAAAGTTACCTGATGACCCCAGTAGTCATCTACTTAGGGGTCATATTTATTGCTATGGGCTACAACAGTATGATGTGGCAGAGCAACAATACGATTTGGTCAAGACGCTGACCTCGGAGCCGGAGTTTATTGAGTATGCCAACAATGGTTTAGAATATGCTAGAGCTTGCAGCACCTCAGCCGACTACGCCGAACCGGGCAGTGCAACAGCAGAAACTTCAGGTCATCAAGATTACCCTGAAGAAGACACAAATTTAGGTGAATCTTCATTTACCCCATATAACGAAGAAATAAAAACAGGGTACTTGGGTGAATTTGATTTAGGTGAAATCAATTTTGATGATGATGTGCCGAATTTTCACCAATACGGTTCACAGGATCAATTTAGCAATCCCTTTAATAACAGACCAGATGAGTCTACAGAAATTAGTCATACTCAAGATGATTTTTTAGATCCATTTGCTTTTGGTCAATCGCCAACGGATGATTCGGCAATTCCGAGTATGGGAACTGATTTTAACTTCAATCCCCTTGAGGAATCAAACGACTTTTTCCCAATGGATGCTTTCGCAGATCTAGATGATGATGCAGATGGAGGTGAAACATTATTTCTTGATCCGTCAGATGCCCCTAATGGTAAAGGTTTTATCATAACTCCAAAAGATACTTATGAGACTACACCTAGCCCAATAGATACTTTTGATCAAGATGAGCCTGGGAACTCCTACGACTTTGAGTCTCACGTAGATCCCAGCGCGACAGATTATGGTAATTCTAATGGCAACTATAGTAATGCGCCGCCATCGAATTTCTTTCCTTCAGAAAGTCCAGTCGATGAGGATGAAACGCTGTTAATGCGATCGCCAGATCTGGACAATACATTTTCTGCGCCTCCCCTAAACTTTCAAACCAATTACCAACCAGAGCCTGATGATACAGATTTATTTGTGGTTGGTGAACATGGCTCAGGGCAACCAACTCAACATTTTCCATCAAAGCAGAATGGCTTTACACCTCCAGAAGAGTTTGATTTTGATGCTTTTGATGAAGCTTTTGCCAATGATGTAGATGATCCTGTTAGCGGTTTTGGTGATAGTACAGGAGTTCCCGCTCATCAAACTCAAGCAGGCTTTTTGGACGC
>JBARVL010000148.1:0-20481 GCA_049646245.1 Crinalium sp.
CTCAAATTGGGCAGGTGAACCTAATGACTCAAACAAATTCGGGCGGTAATTTTGTAGATATTGCCATCATCGGAGCAGGACCAGGTGGACTCGCGGCTGCTCATGCTTTAGCAAAACTTGGCTTCAAAGTCGGAGTTTTTGAGCGATCGCAGGTGTTACGACCGATTGGTGCTGCGTTGGGGATGGGTGATCTGGGCTACGCGGCGCTAGCTTCAATCGATCCAGTTCTGGCGCAACAGGTGAAGACGTTGGGGGTGAATCCCAAACGGCAGTTATTGATGCGACCAAATGGCGAGGTTCTTTTCGCTGATGAATCCCCGCTTGCTGGGACAGGCTTTACCTGGTTAGGCTGGTATAACTTACAAACCTGTCTTTATCAAGCACTGCCCGCAACGGTATCAGTTCATCTCAATCATACCTTGATCGATTTTACTCAGATTTCAGTGCAGGGCAAAGAGCAATTGTGCTTGAAGTTTCATCAACAGAACGATGTCTATGCGCGACTTCTAATTGGTGCCGACGGCTACAACTCGGCTGTGAGAGCCATTACTGTTGCAGATGGCGATCCTCTTTATACAGGAACCATGACCTGGCGGGGGATTGTGGAAAGGCATAAATTAGCACCGCTTGCAGAACCCTTCGTTGAAGGTGCTGGATTTCAACTTGTGGTCGGAGAGAAAAAGAATTTCTGGATCATGGATACGGGTACACAATTGCTGGCATGGGGCGGCACAGCGCTACACCCGAATGAAAAAAGTTCATCTAAGCATTTGACAGCACTCCAGATATTCGATCAATGGTCTTATTTTGTTGAACGTCTGATTCAGGCTACTGACCCAGAGGCGATCATAGAAACTGGTGTTTTCGACAGGGAACCAGTATCGCAGTGGGGAAATGGGAGGAATGTTACCTTATTGGGTGATGCGGCTCACCCGATGCGACCCTCCTTGGGATTGGGTACAACTATGGCTCTACAGGATGCGGTAGCCTTGGCTAAAATTCTAGCTGATACCGATCTAAATGATGGGGAACAACTCGGCAAGGCGCTGCACACTTACGAGCAGGAGAGAATTGCTATTACGGCTCCGTTACAACGCCAAGCTCGGCTGGGAGGTGCTGCTTCTCATGCTGAAGATCAGGCGGATCAACTCAAAGAACAATTTGAAGCAGCACTGGCAGCACGCAGGCAAGCATCCCACAAGTAGTACTCAGGGAACAAGAATAATTGAGAGCGTGCCTTCAAAAACGCGAACCAAAAGGGGAGGATATACTCCTTCTGGGAGGTTTGGTAGAACCCGATCAATAGATATAAATATTCGTTGATAAAATTACAAGCCAGTAAACGCATCATTATCCTGGGTGCGGGGTTAGCAGGAATGAACGCAGCTTATGAGATGGGGAAAATAGGCTAAAACTGCACTATTTTGGAGGCGCGATCGCCTCATCTAATGTATTGGAACAGGTTTTACTAAACTACAATATGCCTTTAAGTTTAATTCCTAGTATTCTGAGAAAATCAAAAATCAGTCGCGTTCATACCCCGACTCTCCTGCAAATGGAAGCAACTGAATGTGGCGCTGCTGCTCTGGGGATTATTCTAAGCTATTACTCGCGCATCGTCCCCTTGGCAGAATTGCGGCGCGAGTGTGGGATTTCGCGAGATGGTAGCAATGCGTTGAATCTCATCAAAGCAGCTAAGAATTATGGTTTAAATGCCAAAGGGTTTAAAAAGTTGCTCGAAAGCTTGAAAACCCTGACTCCTCCCTTTATTGTCTTTTGGAATTTTAACCACTTTTTGGTAGTTGAGGGGTTTACAGAAAAGTGCGTTTATCTCAATGACCCCGCTACGGGACGGCGGACAATTTCCCTAGAAGAATTTGACCGCGCTTACACCGGGGTTGTCCTGGTGATGGAACCAGGAGAAAACTTTCAAACGGGTGGTAAAAAAACCAATATTATCTCGGCATTAGCCTCTCGTTTGCGATACTCTCAGGGTACGATCCTATTCTGTATTGTAGCGGGGTTGTTGCTGACTGTTCCCAGGTTGGCAGTGCCAGCTTTTTCTCAAGTATTTGTGGATGAAATTTTGGTTGCTAACCGTTATGACTGGTTGCGACCGCTAATAATAGGAATGATTCTCACCACTGCGATCAGAAGCTTGTTGGCGTGGTTGCGACTAACTTATCTGCGGGGACTGATGCTGAAACTGTCGGTTACGATGTCAGGACAGTTTTTGTGGCATATTCTGCGTTTACCTGTTGGGTTTTATGCACAACGCTTTGCAGGGGAAATTAGTAGTCGGGTGCAACTTAATAATAAGGTGGCGGATGTGCTTTCAGGTCGCCTTGCTACCACAATCATCGACGTGGTGATGATGGTAATTTATTTTGTGATTATGCTTCAGTATGATTGGCTACTGACCAGTGTAGCTGTTGGTTTTGCAGCGATCAACTTTTTTGGGTTGCAGTTTTTATCCAGGACGAGAGTGGATGCCAATATGAAGTTGGCGCAGGAATATGGTAAGGTTTCTGGGGTGGCGATCGCAGGTATCCAAACGATAGAAACCATCAAAGCTTCGGGACTAGAATCCGACTCGTTTGCTAAATTCGCTGGATACTACGCTAAAGCACTCAACGCCCAACAAGATTTAGCTTTACAAACTCAAATTCTCACTGCATTACCGACACTTTTGACGGCGCTGACTACCGCTTCGATTTTGATTGTCGGTGGGTTTCGGGTAATGAATGGAACTCTCACTATTGGGATGTTGGTAGCCTACCAAAGTTTAACCGCAAGTTTCTTAGAACCAATTAATAATTTAGTCAATTTTGGCAGTACGCTACAAGATTTGGAAACAGATTTAAACCGCTTAGATGATGTGCTGCAAAACCCCGTTGATGGAGAGGTGGAGGGAGCTATTTCGGAGCAGGGGAGCAGAGGAGTAGGGGAGCAGAGGAGCAGAGGAGCAGGGGAGCAGGGGAGCAGGCGAAGAATTCGCAATTCCCAATCATCAATCACCCATCACCAATCACCAATGACCTTTCAATTACAAGGTTATCTGGAGTTACAGAATATTACATTTGGCTACAGTCGGGTAAATAACCCTTTAATTGACAACTTTAGCTTGAATTTGAAGCCTGGTCAAAGAGTCGCAATTGTCGGGGGCAGTGGTTCTGGTAAGTCTACTATTGCTAAACTAATTTGCGGTCTTTATGAACCTTGGCAGGGAGAAATTTACTTTGATGGAATGTCAAGAAAGCAAATACGTCGTTCCGTCTTGGCAAATTCTGTAGCTATGGTGGAACAAGATATATTTCTCTTTGCTGGAACAATTCGGGAAAATCTGACTTTGTGGGATGCAACCGTGTCGCAACCAGATTTGGTACGCGCTTGTAATGATGCAGCAATTCACGATTTAATTGTATCTCTGCCAGGGGGATATGACGCGAAGTTGATTGAAGGAGGAATGAATCTTAGTGGGGGACAGCGCCAGCGTTTGGAAATTGCTCGTGCTTTAGTTAGAAATCCTTCTGTCTTGGTGTTGGATGAGGCGACAAGTGCGCTGGATGCCCAAACGGAACTAATTATAGACCGGAACTTGCGGCGGCGTGGTTGTTCTTGTATCGTAGTAGCACACCGACTCAGTACGATTCGAGATTGCGATGAAATTATCGTGTTGGAGCAGGGGAAAGTAGTGCAGCGTGGCACTCATGAGGATTTATGGCAATCAGGGGGGAAATATGTTCGTTTGCTGCGCTCTGAATCTTGATTGCTAAGAAAGGGTGTAGGGGGTAGGGTGTCGGGTGTTGGGAAGATAATTTACCTACTAGAACAGATATTAGATTTCGAGTTTTTCCCAGGCAACAACTTTAAGGAGATCCAAACAAAATGTAGCGATCGCACTCTTGCCACAATAAAATTAAGCTGACAGCGTAGCGCGAGTAGTTGGGCATCATGTTTCAAACCGACCCGCCAAGTGACCCGAAAAAAGTTTTGCCCACGATGTACGATCTCAAGAGCGAAGATCCAGAGGAACCTGGTTTGCCTGACGAATACCATCTACTACAACCCCAACTGCTGGGATACACCTTTCGTCCTGCCAACTATCCAGAAGACGAAATTTTTGTTGCTAGTGATTTAAATCTTTACTATAATGTTCGTCAGCCTATCTGGTATAAACGCCCCGACTGGTTTGCCGTTGTAGGCGTACCCAGGTTGTATGAGCAACGGGAACTGCGCCTGAGTTACGTGGTTTGGCAAGAAGGGGTTAATCCCTTCGTCGTTGTTGAACTGCTATCACCCGGAACTGAAAAAGAAGACTTGGGACAAACTTTGCGCGAAGTCAATCAACCGCCTACGAAATGGGAAGTTTACGAGCGTATTTTACGGGTTCCCTTTTATATTGTGTTTGACCGTTACACCGATCGCTTGAGGGTGTTTCAGTTACTTGGTAGTAGCTACTCAGAATTAGAACTGAGTGAACCGCGTGTGTGGATGAATGATATTCAGCTTGGTTTGGGATTGTGGGAAGGTGTTTATCAGGGGATTTCGCGCCTCTGGTTGCGTTGGTATGATGCACAAGGTAACTGGATTTTGACTCCCGAAGAACGAGAAAGACAAGGAGTTGAAAGAGAAAGGCGACGGGTAGAGAGATTAGCAGAACAATTGCGATCGCTTGGTGTTGAACCTGATTTGGATTTGGAGGTTTAGTGGTTTGAGGAGAAGGTGCGATCGCATCTTGAAAGCATATATTATAAAAGCCTGATCGCACTATCATCAGTGGCATAGTCAGTTGCTCAGATTATGGAAGTCTTGTATCGCCTCAAAGGCAATGAACCGCTACTGCTCGATGACCCAGATAAAGTTTGGATATTACAATCAGGAAACATAGCATTATTTGCCACAAAAGTCAAGTCAGAAATTCCAGAAGGTAATCGTCGCTATCTCTTCAGTTTGAGTGCTGGGTCAGCTTTGTTTGCTGCCAGGTTGATGTCCTTAAATTCGTCAGAACTGCAATACGGACTTTTAGCAGTAGCAATAGAACCAACTGAATTATCGCAAATATGTATATCAGATTTAGTAGCAAAAGTCAAGGAAACAGATGCAGAAGCACTTGAGTTAATAGAAACTTGGGTAAATCACCTCAATCAGATATTGGGTGCGGAATATATTGCAGTTAATTCTTCACGCTACTTATTATTAACAGAATCGGAAAATGCGACGGAACTGCCCAATATTTTAGCAGATATCCATAGCGAGTTTTTTAATTATTTAAACGACTTAGAACAGCAGGAAGCAAAAGACGCTTATCGCCAATTTCAACAACGCGAACAACTCAACAGCGATGTTGTAGAATCAGCACTTTCTAAGTTAGCTTCTGTTATTGAACCGCAGCAAGAAACTCCGAGTTTTCAGCAAGCAACGCCTTTACTGGTAGCGGCGGGTGCAGTGGCGCGGGTGATGGGGATAAGTATAACTCCACCAGCAGAGTTGGCGGAACTAGAAACTAACAGCAATCCGGTAGAAGTATTAGCGCGTTATTCTCAATTTCGCACTCGGATTGTAGAACTAGATGATAATTGGTGGTGCAATGATTCTGGCGCTCTTTTAGGGTATACGCAAGACGAGCATCCGGTGGCTTTGCTTCCTGCTGAAAAGGGTTATATAGTATTAGGTGACGTTCTCTCCCGTTATACACGCAGTGTTAACGGGAGCTTCTCAAGATTAAAAGTTCGCTAATTGAACTCCATTAAAACCCCAAGTTTCAGGTTTCACAGGCTGTTTTTTAACGAAGCCTCCACCCGCAGAGACGATGTGACCCACCGCCTGTAATGCTTTATTTAAGATATTTCTTGCAGCATTTTCGTCTCTGTCCAAAGTTAAATTACACTTCGGACAGCAATGAGTTCTAACTGACAAAGTTTTAGGAACTTTAACGCCACAACCAGAACAATTCTGTGACGTATTATGTGGATTCACCTTAACAACATGGCAACCGCGTTTTATCGCCACTGCTTCCAATATTGTTATGAACTGACTCCACGCAGCATCAAGAATTGACTTAGCTAATTTACTATTTTTAGCTAAATTATTAATTTGCAAATTTTCAATAGCAATGAGATCATAATTTTTGACCAATTGGTGAGCGGTTTTATAGTGGAAGTCCTTTCTTTGACGCTGGATACGTTGATGTATTCTGGCAATCTTGTTTTGCTGTTTCTTATAACTGTTAGATCCTTTCTCTTGGCGTGACAGAAACCTTTGTTGTCTAGCTAAATGATTCTGCGCTTTTCTGTATACTTGTTGAATTGGTACAGTAGAACCCTCGGAAGTTGTTAAAAATTCCTTAAGCCCAACATCAACACCAACTGCATTTTTAATAGTATCAATCGGTATAGGATTAGGCACTGTTTCATCTTCCGCACTGATTGAAACGTACCACCCATCAGCCTTTTTAACTATAGTCGCTGTTTTTAAAACAAAACCGTTTGGTGCTTGTCGATAAACGATAACTGGGATTTCACCAATTTTACTTAATTTAAGAATTCTATTATTTAAGTGTGCGCCAGCCTTAGCACTATTAACTCTAGGAAAAGTAAAGGAACGCATTTCACCAATTTTTTTGAACTTGGGTCTGCCTCCACGTTTTCCCGATTTATCAGGTTTAAGCCATCTGTCCCAAGTTTTGTCTAATCGTTTCAGATTTTGTTGTTGGACATCGTGATATATATCTTTATATTCTGGGAATAATTCTTTGGTTTGTTTTAAGAGTCCTGCTTGAAAATTGTAATTAGGAAATTGTTCTGGAATCTCCCCAATTGGTTCACTAATTAACGAGCATCTATCCATACTGGATCTGGTTCGACTCAACCAGTCCAAGCGTTGACCCAAAGCATAATTATAGTGACGACGCAATAATTCTAGCCACTGCAACATCATTATTTTTTGTTCTGGATTAGGCTTGATTTTGTACTGGTAAGTTAATAGCATTTTTCTTAAAAGCTGCTATTATAATTATACATTAAAAATAACGATTCGCTACGCCCAATTAATATTCTGGTCGCAATTCCCCACCCGTTAAATCAAAGATTATAACGGGTGGGGAATTGCTCCATTTCTGATGGAAAAAGCGATCGCGTGGATGTGGTGCGATCGCCTACTGTCGGATAAATTATTTTTTAGCCGTTGCTTTTTAACTGTCACCAGTCAAAAAAAACTGATAACTGATAACTGCTAACTCAACCCACCACCCTACATCCAGGGTGTCAGGTATAAGGGAAATTTTAAGGAAGAACTTCTTGGGAAATCGCTACTATCGCTTCAACTAGCAGCAAACTCAGTAAATTTCCGTTTATACGGGGCTTTAAAACCCAAAACTATATCTTGTTTGGGAACTCCAGCTTCAACTAATTCGTTAGCAACGCCGATTTCCGTCCCATCGCGTTCAATCCAAATTTTACCATCTTTGATTTCCACGTAGACGATACAACCAAATATCCGCGTTAGCTCTTGCCAACCAATATTAAGAACTTGATAGCGGGAGCGCTCCGGATCAAATATGAGTTGTACTTCTGTCTGACTATTTGAGCTATTTTTTACGTGTCTTTCAAGAATTTTTTGGACTATTTCTTTATAATTCAGTTTTTCCATTGCACAATTTCCTCTCGCGCTGGGTTAAAAATTAGTAATTTTACTTGATATTCGCCAATAATTCTTTGAATAAACCTACGGCTAAAAAACTCATCATAAACATCTACCGGAACCGCTAAATACAAGATCCGATCCGGTTCGGTCAACCTCAATGCTGAACGGTAATTGAGACATTGACCTAGCGCCGTGTGAAACTCAGTCACATCTGACGCTCCTAAAAAAGATTTTACCTCTACAGCTATCTTTTGACCAGTTTTTTCAGCAGCTAAGATTCTCTCTGCTGTTAAGTCTATGTAAAAATCAACATCCTCAACTTGAATAAATAGATGCTCCTCAGTAATTGTCCATCCATCTTTTTCGAGTGCTGTTTTAACTGTATTATGAAATAAATCTTTGGCTGGCATAAATAAACTTGAGTTTGCAGGTAATTATAGCGGTTGTCAATGAGGTTGAAACCAGCTATCTGTAGAGACACGATATATCACGCCCCTATCGTATAATCTCTGCAACTGATAACTGATAACTGATAACTGATAACTGGTTTAATAAACGCCAGTCCAAGAGCGAAAAATCGGAATAATATAAGAAATTGGTGCTACCTCTGCTACCTTCGCTCGTACTAACGTAGTCGTACCTGAAGAAATTTTTAAGGATGGTCCCTTAGAAGAAGACCATTTATAACCACTCATATTTGTTGAATCTTCTTGCAACTGCACAAAAACTTGCACCCTTGCGCCATTCTCTCCTGCAAGGCTTTTTGCTAACTCTTGATTGCCAACCATAGTAGCTATTTCTTGAGTTGTCACCGGAAAAGGAGAAACCTTCGTCACTACCCCAACAATACCGCCATAGCGTTCCCGCTTCACCACACTGGGAGTCACTTGTACTGTCATACCCGATTTTATTTGCTTACCATCCTTATCCGGTAAATAGACAATACTTTGCAGTTTGCTATTATCATCTTCAGATTGAATGGCTCCCAAGCGATCGCCAGCCGCAATAACTTGACCTGAAGCAACGCTAGTTTCCAAAACGTAACCATCATACTGACTGACAATTTGGCTATCCTTCGCCAACTTTAATTGTAGTTGAGCAATCTTACTTTGAACTTCCTGAATCTGATTAGTTTTATCAATTGACTTTTCTAAATTTTCTTGAGATAGCCTAATTTTTTGCGCTTCGATTTCCTTAATATTAGTTTTAAGTTCATCAATCTTATTGAGACTTTCGCGATAATCTCGTTCAGCATTAGTTTTCTGAATATTCAGTTCTTGAATATTGTTCTTGAACTCGTCAATTCTATTCAAACTTTGAATATAATCTCTTTCAGTATTCGTTTTTTGAACCTCAATTTCTTTCAGTTGAGGCTCAATCTCTGACAATTGCGCCTGATTATTCAAGTAATCTTGCTGAGACTGTAGGAACACATCCTGGCTAATTACTTTCTGCTCAAACAGACGGCGACGAGCTTCAACTCTTTGTTGCAAAGATTGTAGCAAAGATTTAATTTGTTGTTGACGCTGTAGAAGACTTTTGCGTTTTTCTGCCAACGCCGCTAGAGCTTGTTGACGCAGTATCGGTGTAATTTGCTCTCGCTGCAAGCTTTCTTCAAAGCTTTGACGTTTTTGCTCTAAAGTAAATAGTGTTTGATCTCGTAATTGAGGTGCAAGTGACTCTCGGCGCAAACTTTCTTCAAAATCTTGCTGCTGTGCCTCAAGTGTCTTTAGTTCCTGCGCTACTTGCTGCTCTTGCAACTTATCAGTATTTTGTTTCTGCCCTTGCAGTTCAGCCAGCTTTGCCTTTTGTAGCTCTAGTTCTTGCTTAACAGCAGATTGTTCTATTGTAGCGAGTACCTGTCCTTGTTTTACTCTATCTCCAGGCTTAATGTTTAGGTTTAACAGTTGACCGCCACTAGATGCTTGAAATTGTACCACATTACGGGGACGAATCAGCACACCAGTACCCGAAACCGTGAGGGGAATACGCCCGACTACACTCCAAACACCAACCCCAAAGACTAAACATCCCGTCGCCGCCAAAGGCAGCCAAGTTTGCGGTTTAACTACCCGCATTAACTTGTCTAACTGTTCCGGTGAGGAAAGGCGCTCTAGTGCTTCTTCACGAAAGACCTTGTTGGCTTGAGGCATACATTCTATCAGATTTGGTTAGAGTTCCCACTTGCGCGATCGCGGATTTATAGCAGGAGTCAGAATTCAGGAGTAAAGTACTTACTGTGACTGCATTTGAGACCGTCGAGAATGCCCTAACCGCCAAGGCTTACAACGTTTAAATTTTACACTATTTAGCCCCCCTAGCCCCCCAACTTTGGGGGGAACCCTATTCTCAAAGTCCCCCAGAATTGGGGGATTTAGGGGGCAAGAAAGAATTGTGTGTACAGCCAAATAGGAGGATGGGGACTTCAATCAAGACCTTTTCTTGTCTCGGCGACGATGTAATCAACCACCTCCTCCAAACTTCCATTACGCTGGTAAACTTCCCTTTGTCGTGTTGCGCCGTTACCTTGCTGCATCGTCTGCTGCACCAGCGATGAAACCTCGTCCCAGTCTCCATAATCTTCTAGTGCTGGGCGTACGAAAGTTAGCAACTTCTCAATTAAATCCCGTGCTGGGATGGCACGTTTTTCCTCAACGTCTATTAGTTCTGTATCTAATCCATAGCGTGCAGCACGCCAATGAGCGGCGCGGATCAGTTCGTGGCGGGTGGTGGGGAATGGTTTGTCAGCAAGAGCTTGTTCGTAACAAGTCCGCGCCAAAGAGCGCACCAGTCCCGCAACCATTACTGCTTCATCCACCGTCATGCAGACATCTGTAACGCGAAACTCTACTGTTGGGTAACGCTCTGACAAACGCGCATCCCAGTAAATCTTTGTCGCTTCTTCTACGGCTCCAGTGGCGACTAAGGCTTCTACAACTGTTTGGTATTCATCCTGTGAGGAGAAAATTAATGGCGGTCCCGATATCGGCATCCTGCCCCAAATTTGTGTGCGATAACTGGCATATCCTGTATCCGTGCCTAATGAAAAAGGCGAGGAAGCACTCAGCGCCAGCAGGGGTGCCAGCCACACTCTAGCACGGTTTACCACACAGATTGCCATTTCCGGGTCGCTGATGCCGACGTGGACGTGACAGCCAAATGTTATTGCTTCGCGTGCCAGTTGTTGGTAATCTTCCAATAGTGCTTGATAACGTTCTTTGGGTGCGATTTGCTGTTGTTCCCACTCAGAAAACGGGTGCGTTGCGGCGGCGGCAATTTGATTGCCATCTTTAGCGGCGGCGGCAATAAGTTCTCGTCGCAAGCGGTTAAGTTCTGCGCGTACTTCAGAAAGACTTCGACAAACAGGTGTACCTGTCTCTATCTGGGAAAGCTGAAGTTCCGGTTGTACTAGATCGCCTAGTGTTTTTTTGGCTATAGGTAGAATTTGCTGCTGACGCGATCGCAGTTCGCGGGTTGCAGGATCGATAATTTGATATTCTTCTTCTACACCAACGGTAAAGTCTTCTTTTGATTGCGACATTTTAAATGTTTTTAGTGAGATTTTAGAGAATGTGTCAGACTATTTTTTGATTATTGCTGCAATAGCTTCAACAGAATTTCTGGATTATCCATTTTCTCCATTACTACTTCAATAAAGGTAAGTTTATCCCGATTTTCTGCGGCTGTTTGCAGTGCTGTTTCTAACTCAGATTCGGTACTTACTTTAACGCTCCAACTATTGTTACCAAAAACTTCAGGAAGTTGATGATATTTCCAGGGTTGGATATCGTTATAAGGCATTTTTTCGCCGTGAATGTCCCGCTCGATGGTGTATCCATCGTTATTAATCAAGAAAATAATTGGCTTTAATTCATAGCGTAATAAAGTTGATAATTCTTGTGCGGTCATTTGAAACGAACCGTCACCAATAAATAGAATAGACCGTCGTTGGGGAGATGCGATACCTTCGGTGGGCTTCGCCAACGCACAACCAAGTACAGCACCAAGCGAATAACCAATTGAAGCCCAAAGTAATTGTCCCACAAAAGTAGTTCCTTTGGGAAAATTCACTAGCAATGATCCAAAATAAGCTACTCCAATATCGGCAACGACAATATCATCTTCTTTAAAGAAATTTGTCAGTCTTTGCCAAAAACGTTCTTGCTTAATAGGCGCATCCGCCTTAACTTGATAACTCGCTTTTAAGTTATCTTTAGCAGGTTTTATCTCCAGCGAAATAGCCTCACGACGTTGCAACTTCTTACTTAAAGCTGGTAGAAAATCCCGCATTGCTACCTGATTGTACAAAGCACGTTTAACTTTTAAATATTCCCCGTGTACTTCAATAGTGCGACTAGGTTCGAGTTGTGCAGAAAACTTTCCTGTGTTAAAATCAGTAAAATACGTGCCGATACTTAAGACGCAATCTGCTTCTTCAATCCGTCTTCGTACATAGTCATTACTGACAGCGCCGTTATAAATACCGATATATTGAGGGTGCGTTTCTTCTAGCAGTGCTTTCCCCATGCTCATAGTTGCATAAGGATATCCAGTAGCGGCTAAAAGTTCTCGCAATTCGTGATGTAGATGATAGCGATCGACTCCTATGTCAGCGAGAATAACAGGTTTTTTTGCCTGTTCTAACATGGTGACACATTCTGCGATCGCCTCATCTAATGTAGCCGCATCAGTGTTAAAAACAGGAGGGATAAATTCACTTGCTGGTTGAGCTACTTCCGCCTTAGCCACATCCATCGGTAGACTGATATATACAGGTTGCTTCTTAAGCAGACAAGCACCCAAAACTCTATCTATTTCTGCTGTGGCATTCTCCTCTGTTAAATATGCTTGCGCCACCGTGATTTTTTCAAACATTCGGGCAAATACGGTAAAATCTCCAGTACCCAAAGTATGGTGGAGAGGTGCGCCCATATTTTGTTTTTTAGTAGCAGGAGATCCGGTAATTGCTACAACAGGAACGTATTCGGCGTAAGCGCCAGCAATTCCATTAATCGCGCTCAATTCGCCCACACCAAACGTGGTAACTAAAGCTGAAATGCCATTAATGCGAGCATAGCCATCGGCGGCGTATGAGGCGTTAAGTTCGTTGCAAGTTCCAATCCATTCAAGATTTTCTCGTTTAACAATAAAATCGAGAAATTCCATATTATAATCGCCAGGGACACCAAAGATGTGCTTAATGCCAATTTGTTGAAGGCGAAGTAATAAATAATCGCTAACAGTAATATTCGTCATTGTTTCAGCTTCAATTTACCATCTTTCATAACAGATTTTGACGATGCCTTAAACCACCCTCTAGACCGAGATTTGCTGCATATACAATCGTTGAGGGTAAGAGCCTAGTTTAGAGAGATTTTTAACCACAGATAAACACAGATAAACACAGATGTAGGCGTGCTAACGGTAGATGCAAGAGTTGCTTTTTCATAAAACATCACCCAGCGAAATAAAAAGTAGACGCTGGTGCTGCTCAACAAAAAACTTAGTTTAAAAATAAGTTTAAAAACCTATAATAAAAACTACCAATAAACTATTTTATACTTGTCAATCTTGAATCCAATAAACAAAACTAAAAGTTGCCCAAGCCTGAACATCTAAAGCATAGCTATCAGACAAGGTGCTACTGGTTTCAACAGTTAATGATGCTTTTTCCTGATACTGAACTAATTCACTAGCTTGATGTAAATCTTGTAAGATGGCATGGGTTACATCTAGGGGATTAACTAATTTTTCAATCGGCTCTATTTTGGGATTAACAATTGCAGCTTCTAATGCTGTTTTAGAGGAAATAAAAGGAGCAATACTACAAATTAAGAAGGTTTCTGTTAATCCAGCAGCACCGTGAATCAGCCATTCAAAAGAGCTTGTCGATTGAGGGATAGTGAGGGTTTGTCCTGCTGGAATGAAAGTATCATTAAGGAATGATAAGGCGATCGCATTACTGCTACTATCCAAACCAACAAGCATCAAGTATATTGGGCGATCGCTATAGTTATGTATGCGATAACAGATACGGCTACCATTTGCCACTGTCACCATACCTAGTGTTGAAGAGTCTATAATATTAGTTTGATGATTTACTCCCGCCTGTTGCTTACTAACAGCCGCACGTATAGTTGAACGTTCAATCAGTACTTTTGCTTCGGGAGCAAGCATTTCTAAACTTGCTGCTACTCCCAAACGAGAAGAGCCTTCATTAACAATTAATCGCCATAATTTAGCAGCTAATAAATTTTTCAACTTTGGTTTTAATCTATTCACCGCCGCCTTAACTGTTTCACTAGCTACACCGAAGGTATTAGGAATTGATTGATTAGCTAGAGAAAACAATCCGTATTTAGCTTCTGAATTAGGAACAATTAAAGATGTCAATGCGCTTTCATTATTAGAGTTTGTCTTTGAATTATCAGGAATAATTGCTTCTTCTACCTGCTGTGTGCTATCTGTCAAGGCAACTTTACTAAATATATAATCAGCAGGTTGTTCGCCTGTATGAATAACTGAGGTGACAGATTTGAGATTTCCAAATGCACTCGTAGCATCTACCCGCTCTATCCGCTCTAAACTAGCATCTATAGCTACAGTTAAACCTATATTTCGTGGTAAAACTCGCAGAGATTCTTGTACTAATTGCCCTACTTGTAGCTGACGATCTGAGATATCTAAACTAATCAACCGCGCCTTGGCAGTTATTGCTTCACGCCCCCGAATTTGGAGTTGTAACGGTTTAGTCACACCTGTTGCTGAGGTGCTATCAGTAGTGATATCAACATTATTTTCAGCCCTAACAACAGAAAATACAGAATTTATTCCATAATCAGCCAAAACTTTGAGCGGTAGTCCTCCTAACCATAACTGGGCAGTTTTGCCGCTATCTTCAACGGCAATTACAACTCCATCTGCACCGATATTTTCAGGGATGAGATTATAAGCAAGTAAATAATCTTCTTGACTTTTGCTACCATTTATCTGAGGTTGTTGCTGTTTACCTACCAGTTGATTAATTGCTTCTGTTGCACGACTGAGACTAACTTTAATTGTTGTCTGTGGTGTCGCTTGCCAAAGATATTGAGTAAGGGCAGAAGTAAATAAACCAGCACTAAATCCACCCCACGTAACTTCCATAGCAGGTTGATTAGAGTCGGAAGCATTCAACAGTATTCCAGGCATTTGATTGAAGTTTAGTTGCCCTTCTAACTGTTGCCTTGTAGTGTTCAGACTGAGTAATAATTTTGATTGAAAATCAAGTTCCTCTGTAGGCGGTTGAGAATATACAGCAGGATGAGAGCGAATGCGTAAGTTGCCTTGAGGGGGACTATTAGGAAGAATGTAGCTGGTATCGAGTACAGTGGTTACTTGGTCAGTAGTAAGCGATCGCAATAACAAAAACAAGGTTTCTTCTAGCAGATAATTTCCCTGTGTCGGCTGCATTCCATCCACTGCTACTAGGGCATTTTGGATTTGGGATTTTAGAGTAGAAATTAAGGGTTCACTCTCTGTTTGCTTTTCAGAACTTAGATTAATACGGCTACCATACCCACTGAAATGAAATAAAACTACATCATCAGGTTTTGCTTGATTACTGAGATGTTCTAAAAAAGCCGTTTCTATATTTTCTCTAGTGGCAAGCTTTTCCGTTAATGTCAAAATATCGCTCTCGTGGAAGCCAAAGCGGTGAATTAGTAATTCCCGTTGCATTTCTACATCTGTAACACAACCTTGTAAAGGTACTAATCGCGTTTCTCCACTGCGAGGATACTGATTAATCCCCACAAGCAGTGCTAATTTGCGGGTAGTAGGCTGCGCCAAAGCTTGGTAATAGCGATCGAATAGAGGTTTCGCCAAGCTTTGTCCGATTACTGCTAGTGCTGTATCACTTACTTCCAACGCCAACAAAGCTAACCCAGCTTGTTGCAGAAAAGTTCGCCTCTTCAGTCCCATGCTTTTACTTTTGCTCTGCATCGACGTTTTGACATCTTGCCATTTAATAATCCTACCTGAGTTATAGCGGTTCCTCTGTCAGCTATCTGCACCGTCAGCTTTTTTTAAAGCCAATGTTACCAAGGGTTGCAGAATCCTTACCTGTTACAGAAAAGCGCGATCGCCGCAAAATTAAGTAAAGATCCCCCTAAATCCCCCTTCTTAAGGGGGACTTTGACAGGATTCTCCCCACTTAAAAAGGGCAGGGCTGTTTCATTTTCAATATTTTGTAGGGGTAGCGCCCCCGTGCCTACCCCGCACGAGTAACGGGGCAACCACGGGGGGATTGCCCCTACAAAAAATGAAACAGTTTCAGGCTTGCAATATAATTCATCCCAACAGGGTAATTTATCGCATTGTGACAAACTCTTCGGCGCTAGAAGGATGAATTCCTACTGTCGCATCAAAGTCTTTCTTGGTTGCTTTCATTTTGACGGCGATCGCAACTCCTTGAATAATCTCTGCTGCATAGTCGCCAACCATGTGCGCCCCTAACACACGATCTGTAATTTTGTCAACTACTAACTTCATCAGCGTTCTTTCTACCGCACCTGTCATCGCGTGATACATCGGACGAAAGCCAGAGCTATATACTTTAATCGCATCCTCGCCATATTGTGCCTTAGCTTCTGACTCGCTTAAACCGACTGTCGCTGCTTCCGGCTGAGAAAATATTGCCGAAGCTACATGATCGTGACTGAAAGTCCGAGAATTGTTACCAAACTCAGTATCAGCAAAAGCCCGTCCTTCACCAATTGCCACAGGTGTTAAATTAACTCGATTAGTACAATCACCAACAGCAAAAATATTCGGTTGAGAGGTACGGCTATATTCATCTACACCAATTGCACAGTTAACACTATACCCATGCAATCTGGGTAAATCTTCGTCTTCACAATTAATCACCTCAACACCAGCATTATCTAAACCTAGTTTGCCTAGATTTGGTACACGACCAATAGCGATTAAAACTGCATCTGCGGTGATAGTTGAATCTGTGTCTTTGCCTTTTTCAGAGGTAGTAATTTTTAAACTATCTGCCTCTTTTTCAACTTTGGTGATCTCTGTATTAGTGATAATATTAATCCCGTGCTGGAGCATACCATCACGAATCCCAGTGCGGATATCGTCATCAAATCCCTTTAAAAATAAATCACTCCTAATAATTTGGGTGACTTCTGAACCAAGTCCGCGCATGATGCCAGCGAATTCTACAGCAATATAGCCAGCGCCAACAATTACAATGTGCTTGGGTTGCTGTTTGAGGTGAAAAATTTCGCGGGAAGTGATGGTATATTCCATCCCTGGTAAATCTGGCTTAACTGCTTCCCCACCTACCGCAATCAAAATTTTATCAGCAGTGACTTTGCGCCCATCAACTTCTACTGTATGAGGATCTACCAAAGTAGCACGGCTTTTAATTAGGTCTATTCCAGCTTTTTCCAATAATCCGATATGGATTTTGCTGAGGCGGTTAACTTCTTTGTCAACAGCATCAATTAGATACTCCCAATCTAAGCTGCTTTCTACTGCACTCCAGCCGTAAGCTTTACCATCCTCAAATAAGTGGGGGAACTTTGAGGCGTATACCATTAATTTTTTGGGAACACAACCACGAATTACACAGGTTCCGCCTACTAGATCATTTTCTGCGATCGCAACTTTTGCCCCATAGCTTGCAGCCCGTTTAGAAGCTGCCAACCCTCCAGAACCCGCGCCAATCACAAACAAATCGTAATCATAACTCATGGTGTCTACTCCTGCTTATATAATGCCAAAATTAATAATTTACTTTTTATTCTGACTGCTTTTTTTTCAATTCTTGGGATTTTTAGATGTGCGATTAGATGACGAAATTTTCGGATCTTTATCTTGTTTTGGCAATACCTCAGTATCATCGTGTAACTGTTGACGACCATTACGGATAATCATCAGCATATCGTTAAGCTGTTGCTCTATATTTTTTAGCACGCGATCGGCATATTGATCCGCTCCGTTCTGGATCTCCTCAAATTCTGCCATTGCTAAGGAGCGCATTTGCTCAATGTCCTGCTGCGCTTGCTCGCGCATTTCTTCAATATCTGAAAGCGTTTGCTCTTGTAAAGCTGCACACTCCTCCTGTACTCTTTTGCGAATTTGCTTGGCTTCTAGTTCTGCGCGGGCAATAATTCCCAACTGATCTAAAATATATGCGGCACGTTGTTCAGCTTCCTCAACGATTTCTTGAGCATACTGCTCGGCTTGCACCAGAATTTCTTCTTTATGGTAGACAATCGCTTCAGCTTCCCGAAACGCTCCTGGTAAATTGAGCCGGACAAGATCCAATTGTTCTAGAAGTTCTTCCTCATCCACCAACGTGCGCCCTGTAAAGGGGATGCGGGGACTATCTAAAACGATTTCTTCGAGCCGATTAAGTTCACTCTGTATGTCTATACTTCCTTTTGGTGAAGTATCTCGCTCTTTTGATCCACTTTGGGTTGATTCAAAGGGATTCCTGAATTTTTCATCTTCTGGGTCGATTCGGGATAAGTCTGGGCGTAACATCGGTAAATCTCTAAAGCAACGTGCTGAGGAACAAGATGATCGACTGATCCGCCAAATCTGGCAATCTCTTTCACTACGCTACTACTTAAGAAACTGAATTCGTTAGAAGTAGCCAAAAACACTGTCTCAATTTCATCTGATAGCGTTTTATTCGTGTGAGCCATCTGTAGTTCCTTTTCAAAATCTGAAAGTACTCGCAGCCCGCGCAGCAAGACTTTGGCTTTCCGTAGTTTGGCATAATCCACAGTTAAACCCGCAAAGCTATCAACTTCTACATTCGGCAGCCCTTGGACAGATAAGCGGATTTGCTCTATGCGCTCTTGTACGGTAAATAAGGGAGATTTATTAGGATTACGCAGTACGGCGACAATTACTTGATCGAATAGCTGGGAACCTCGTTTTATAATATCGAGATGACCAAAGGTAATCGGATCGAAGCTTCCAGGGTAAATTGCGATCACAATAATCAATTATCAATTAACAATTATCAATTATCAATTATTCTGGTTTGGGTTAGGATAATCAGCTAGTTTTTTAAGTTATGTAGGATAGATACAACACAATTTTTATCACCAATTTGCATTGGCATGGCTTCTACACGACAAAGTAAAGCTCCTTTTCCTAAATTAACATTTTCTATACCTTCTTGGAATTGTCCGGTCGCATAAGCTTGAGCAATGCAGGAGTCGGGAGGAATTGATTTATTTTTGGGAATAAAGCCACAACTCCAATTACTGGTGCAACTTCTCCACCAAACGCGCAATTTTTCTGCTGGTAAATCAGTAGAATTAGCAAGATTTTTAGCTTCTTGGCGTGTTAATGCGCTATGCCACATCACCAATGCACAAGCATCGGTACAACACTGAATCATCCGTACTAATGTAGCGAGGAGTGAAGTTTGATATAACTCTGCTAAGGTGCAACCTGTTTGTAGTGACATTCCCAAAGCTTGCAATTGAGGTAAAAAAGAAGATTTTGGCAGCAATAATTCTGCGGCTCCTTGATCGCAAAGTTGCTCTTTTCGCTGCTCATTCCAATTTAGTTTTACTTGTGTTTCTGTCAACAATCTTTCTTGAGCATCAAATAACAATTCCATTAATTCATGCCCTTCTGTAAAGCGTTGCCGCACGATGGGATCATCTTCTTTAATTAAAATGATTCCGGTATCACTATCTACTAAAATTCCTTGTTGGTCTATTAAAGGGGCGCGTAAGGGAGTTGGCATCCCAAAATGTCGGTAAATTATTGATAAATCAATGGGTGGTGAGTCGCTCAGTTTTGCTTCTTGGCGCAAAAATTTAACGTAGTGCAGTATACTTTCATCATTTTGGGGCAAGCCATAACGAGAGATAAATACTTGCCCAGGATGTCTGTATTGCTGAGGCTGACTCACCTGACTCATATAGTGGCAATTTATGGTTCATCGTTCATTGTTGCAGAAGTTGAGAGAGGCAGAGGGGCTAAGAGTGCTTAGTTCATTGATAATTGTTAATTGTTAATTGTTAATTGTTTAATCACGTTATAGAGTAGCTCCCATTTTTCTGGGGTGGTTGGCTGCTGTCCTCGGTATTTTAATCGAGCCAGCATTAATACATCGTCTGGAGGTAATCCCACTTTTGATGCAAACTCAGCCAAGCTGGGGGGTAATCCTAGCTCACTGCTGGTTGCTACTTGTTCAACTGCTTTCAGTCCTAAGACAGATGTAAGTTTTTCTCTTACTTGCCAAGAAAGGTTGGTGGCTTGTCCGCGCTCAATCTGGGATAGGTAGTTACGAGAGATCCCAACGGCTTGAGCTAATTTTTCTTGGCTCAATTTCTCTTCTGTGCGTCTCTCACGCACTTGCTTGCCAAATTCGTTGATTTCCATAGGTTATTAGTCGCGATCGCATCATCTGAACTCAATTTCTGCATAGGAGTTAATCTAGCTGTTTGCAATATTTGACAACTATATTGTGCAAATTTAGTCGCGATAGTTTACATTTACAGCAGGAAGAGTTATAATAGTGTACAAGCGATGCAAACTACAGTTTGCACTCTACTTACACTTTAGCAGCATTTACAGGCTTTTTATATTGTTTCCGTGAAATGAAGTTGCGGAGATCTTTGGCTTTGAGTCATGAGTAATTTGTCATGGCTGGAGAGGGATTTATACAATTTTAGGGAGTAAGATTATGACTCAAGTTGCAGCGAAAGACGGTAAGGCAAAGATTTTAGAAGATTTCCAGAGAATTCTGGCAGAAAGGCAGAAAATTGAATCGAGAGTTGCTACTAAAGAGGAAGAAGCTGAAAAAGA